>JAPJRA010000515.1:0-2148 GCA_030824835.1 Geminicoccaceae bacterium
GCGCCCCGCTGCCCGCTCGCGCCTCAACACCATCCTGATGGGTGCGATGTTCCTCGGTGGGGCAGGCGGATCGGCTGCGGCCACCGCCGCCTGGAACGCTGGCGGCTGGGTTGCCGTGTGCGCCACAGGCATGGCCTGTGGCGTGGCTGCGGTGGCCCTGCAGATGACGACAACACGCCGCCGCCACGCGATCGCGGCGCGAGGCTGAGGCTGGATGAATGGCCCATCATGCCTGCCGGTCGGGCGCCGACCAGGGGTCAGGCCACCGCCGGGGCATCTTGTCGCGGCCGGGCTAATCGGCGAGAAGGCCGAGGACCCCGGCAACGGTGGGGGACGGCGGGGAAATGTGGTGGCGGCGAGCCCGGCGCGTATCAACCGATGGATATTCAAGCAGAGCGCGGTTCAGGGGTTATTCCCCAACCCCAAGCTTGCGGCCGTGCTCGCGGCGGTGGTAGCGCTCGGCATCTTCATCGTCGATTCGGCGACGCCAGCCCGGTTTGCCGTGGCCGTCCTCTATGTGATCGTCGTCCTGCTGGCCGGCAGCTTCTGCCGGAAGCGGGGCATTTTGCTGGTTGCCGTCGGCTGCATCGCCTTGACGATTACCAGCTTCGCCCTGACGCATGGCCTCGTCGCCGATCGCGACGCAGTCCTCCGCTGCGCCATCGGCCTCGCGGCGATCGCGATCACGACCATGCTCGTGCTGCGCAACGAACGGGTGACCGCGATACTGGCCGAGCGGGCCAGCCTGCTCGACCTGACGCACGACACCGTGTCGGTCAGGGACATGGACGATGTCATCACCTATTGGAACAAGGGGGCCGAGCATCTCTACGGCTGGTCGCGTGAGGAGGCCGTCGGCCGGGTGATGCACAAGCTGGTCGGGACCGTGCTTCCCGCGCCTTTGGAGGATATCAAGGCGGAACTGCTGAAGAACGGATGTTGGGAAGGCGAGCTCGTCCACACGAGGAGAGACGGCAGCCAGGTCGATATGGCCAGCCGCTGGCACCTGCAGCGCGACCGGGAGGGCAGACCGGTCGCGATCCTGGAGACCAACAACGACATCGCCGATCGCAAGCGGGCCGAGCAGGCGCTGGTTCGCAATCAGATGTACCTGACCGAGGCCCAGCGTCTGACCCAGACCGGCAGTTTCGCCTGGAAGCCGGCGACCGGAGAGATCGTCTGGTCTGCCGAGGCCTATCGCATCTGGCAGCTCGATCCCGCCGAGAAGCCTACGCTCGAGTTCATCATGAGCCGCGTGCACCCCGACGACGCCGTCAGGTTTCAGCGGGAGAACGAGCGTGCCGCACTCGGTGGCGAAGGTGCCGATTTCGGGCTTCGCTGTGTCATGCCCGACGGTGCGGTCAAGCATATCCATGCCGTTGCTCAGCGTCGATCCGGCGAATTGGGCGAGATCGAGTATCTGGGCGCCATGGTCGACGTGACGGCCGCGCGGGAGGCCGAGCAGGCTCTGCTGCAGGCACAGGCGGAGCTCACGCATGTGACCCGTCTGACGACGCTTGGCGAGCTGACGGCGTCGATCGCGCATGAGGTCAACCAGCCCCTGGCCGGTGTCATCACCCATGGCGAGGCTTGTCTGCGCTGGCTCAATCGTGACGAGCCGCAGCTCGACGAGGTCAAGCGCGCGGTGACGCGCATGATCGGCGACGGGCGACGGGCGAGCGAGGTGATCCGTAAATTGCGCGCGCTGTCGAAGCGCGCCGAGGTACGGCCGGAACCGCATGACCTCGACGACATCCTGGAAGAGGCCCTGACGCTGGTGCAGCGTGAGCTGTCGGCCCATCGCGTGACGTTGCAGCTCGAGCGGGATGTGGAGCATCCCATCGTGCTGGTGGACCGGATCCATCTCCAGCAGGTGCTCATCAATCTCGTCCTGAATGCCATTCAGGCGATGGACGGGATCGTCGACCGACCACGCGAGCTTCGGGTTCGTACCGCCGAGGAGGGGCCGGACATGGTGCGGATCGAGGTTCGCGATAGTGGCGTCGGCATCGATCCTGCCGATCAGGACCGCCTGTTCAATCCGTTTTTCACGACCAAGCCCGATGGCCTGGGCATGGGCCTGTCGATCAGCCGCTCGATCGTCGAGGCCCACCGCGGCCGCATCTGGGCTTCCGGCCACGACGGACT
>JAPJRA010000515.1:2158-3845 GCA_030824835.1 Geminicoccaceae bacterium
GACGGACTTGGTGCCAGCAGTCACGTCACCTTGCCCGTGGCACCGCGATGACGGAACCCCGCGCGACCTCTGGCGAGCCGGCCCCGATGGTCATCGTCGTCGACGATGACGAGTCCCTGCGCGAGGCGCTGGGCAGCCTGTTCCGGTCGGTGGGGTTGCAGGTCCGGCTGGTCGGTTCGGCGCGGGAGGTGCTGGACGGCCCCTGGCCCGACTGCGCGTGCTGCCTCGTGCTGGACATCAGGTTGCCGAACCTGAGCGGCTTGGACCTGCAGGCTCTCCTGGCCAAGGCCAACGTGCATGTCCCGATCATTTTCGTGACCGGCCACGGCGATATCCCGATGTCGGTACGCGCGATGAAGGCGGGCGCCGTCGACTTCCTGCCGAAGCCGTTCCGTGACCAGGAGATGCTGGATGCGGTCAGTGCGGCGCTGGACCGCGATCGGCAACGGCGTTCCCGCGAGCGGGCGGCCGCCGATCTTCGCGAGCGATATGGCACGCTGACGGCGCGGGAGCGGCAGGTGCTGGCGCTCGTCACCGCCGGCCTCCTCAACAAGCAGGTGGCAGGCGAGCTCGGACTCAGCGAGATCACGGTCAAGATCCATCGCGGCAACGTCATGAGAAAGATGTCGGCGCGCTCGCTCGCGGATCTGGTGCGGATGACCGAGCTGCTCGCCAATATCTCCGCGGAAGAATCGCCTCCGACGATCACCGGCTAGTTTGTGCCGGGAGGCGTGGACGGTCTCCCGGGGTGCCGCCTATCGCACCCGCAACGCGAGCTCGGCCCTTCCACGCCGGCTCGGCCGGCTCAAAGCGGCTTTCGGGCCGAACAGTAAACCTTGGTATGAGTTTGCCAGACCAACGCATTGCCGATGGCAACGGGCGTATAGTGGCTCTGTAGGTCCATCGCCAATATTCTACGACATAGGAAGAAGGCGTCGAGCGGGACTAGATGCACGAAAGTCTTAAGTATTCGGCATCGATGTTTTTTCCACCGAAGTCTGATCATTAATACTGTGGAGGATCGTCAGATGTTGCAGACTTATGTCGAGCGGCCCGAGGTGGTTCAAGTCGGTAGCCTGCTGCACCATTCGGTCCGGACGGCGTCGGACGGCGGCTCGCGGATCGGCATGGCCTCCGTCGCGATCCTGCCTGGGGCCGTCGATCACTCTCCCCTTTCGCGTCCGGGTGCCGAAGCGCCGCGCCGTCGGACGCCGCTGCCGCCATGGCGCCTCAGGCGGGTCCTCGCCCACATCGACGCCCATCTCGAGGACCCGATCACCCTTGCCGATCTGGCCGGTGTCGCCGGGCTGTCGCGCATGCATTTCGCGGCCCAGTTCCGCGCCGCCACGGGTCTGCGCCCACATGAGTTTCTGCTCCGCCGCCGCATCGACCATGCCCGGCACCTGTTGGCCGACCCCCGCAGCAAGCTGGTGGACGTGGCGCTCAGCGTCGGCTTCCAGACCCAGGCCCATTTCACCACCGTGTTCAAGCGCATCGTTGGCGAGACGCCGCACCGCTGGCGTTGCGTCACCTGCCACGATGGCGACCCGGCCCGGTCGACGACTGCCCATGCCATAGCTTTCGTCGAGAGCCGCGTCGGCCGCGCGAACTGACAGGCGACACCTGCACTCCCTACGCGGCGATCTTGATGTCGAGCTCGGCCCAGACCTGCTGCAGGGCGAGGAGG
>JAPJRA010000516.1 GCA_030824835.1 Geminicoccaceae bacterium
CAGCATCGGAAAGCCACGCTGGTGCCAGACCGGGTAGGCCGGGGCCACGTCGCTGGCGGCGTCGAGCGTTGCGATCTGCTCGTCCGTCAGCTGCCAGCCCACGGCGCCGATGTTCTGGACGAGCTGGGCCTCGTCGCGGGCGCCGACGATGATCGAGCTCACCGTCGGCCGCTGCAGCAGCCAGTTCAGCGCCACCTGCGGGATGGCCTTGCCGGTCTCGGCCGCGACCTCGTCCAGGGCGTCCACGATGCGGAACAGGCGCTCCTCCTCGAACAGCGGGCCGGTGCCGGCGATGTCGTGGGCGCGCATGCCGGGCTTGGCGGGCTGGCCGCGGCGGATCCGGCCCGTCAGCTTGCCCCAGCCCAGCGGGCTCCAGATCACCGCGCCCACGCCCTGGTCGCGGCCGAGCTGCAAGAGCTCCCACTCGTAGTCGCGGTTGAGCAGCGAGTAGTAGGCCTGGTGGGCGACGTAGCGCGGGTAGCCGTAGCGGTCGGCCGTCGCCAGCGACTTCATCAGGTGCCAGCCGGAGAAGTTGGAGCAGCCGACATAGCGCAGCTTGCCGGCGCGGACGAGCTGGTCGAGCGTCGCCAGCGTCTCCTCGACCGGCGTGTTGTAATCCTGGCCGTGCAGCTGGAAGAGGTCGATATGGTCGGTGCCGAGCCGCCGCAGCGACCCGTCGACGGCGTCCACCAGATGCTGGCGCGACGAGCCGTAGTCGTTGGCGCCGTCGCCGGCGGGGAAGGTGGCCTTGGTCGAGATCAGCAGCCGCTGGCGCTTGCCCTTGATCGCCTCGCCCAGGATGGTCTCGGCGAGCCCGTCTGAGTAGACGTCGGCGCTGTCGAACATCGACACGCCGTGGTCGAGGCAGACGTCGATCAGCCGCGACGCACCGGCAGCGTCGGTCGAGCCCCAGGCCTTGAAGAAGTCGTTGCCGCCGCCGAACGTGCCGGTGCCGAAGCTCAGTGCCGGCACACGCAGGCCCGAATGACCCAGACGCCGATATTCCATGGGTGGTCCCTCTCCTGCCGGCGCGGCGTTCCGCCGCTTGGGCCACCTCGCTAACATGCTGCCCCGCCGCCGTCGACGGCCGCGCCTGCACACGCATCGTGCTGTCATGGGCGGGCTCTAGCTAGTACAGGGCACACGTGTGTGCACGACACCGTCGATACAGCGCGAGACGTCACCATGAGCGACACGAACAACCAGCCCGGCAGCAAGTCCTGGGTCGAGGCCGAGCTCGAGGACAGCTTCGACGAAGAGCTCGAGATGGAGATCGACGACCTTCGGGTCGCCGAGGAGCTGCGCGGCATCACCGACCTGCGGCACGGCTCCAGCATCGATCGCCGCACCTACTTCCATGAGCTGTTCCGGCTGCAGTCCGAGCTGGTGAAGCTGCAGGACTGGGTGGCGCACACCAAGTACAAGCTGGTCGTGCTGTTCGAGGGCCGCGATTCGGCCGGCAAGGGTGGCACCATCAAGCGCATCACCCAGCGCCTCAACCCGCGGGTCTGTCGGGTGGTGGCGCTGCCGGCGCCGACCGAGCGCGAGCGGACGCAATGGTACTTCCAGCGCTACGTGCCGCATCTGCCGGCCGGCGGCGAGATGGTCCTGTTCGACCGCTCCTGGTACAACCGCGCCGGCGTCGAGCGGGTGATGGGCTTCGCCGACGAGGACCAGGTGGGCCAGTTCTTCCACGACGTGCCCGAGTTCGAGCGCATGCTGGTCCGCTCCGGCATCAAGCTGGTCAAGTACTGGTTCTCGATCACCGACCAGGAGCAGCAGCTCCGCTTCATGATGCGGATCCACGACCCGATGAAGCAGTGGAAGCTGAGCCCGATGGACCTGCAGTCGCGGGTGCGCTGGGAGGCCTACACCAAGGCCAAGGAGGAGATGCTCGAGCGCACCAACATCCCCGAGGCGCCGTGGTCGATCGTCGAGGGCAACGACAAGAAGCGGGCCCGGCTCAACGCCATCCAGCACCTGCTGCAGCAGGTGCCCTACGGGGAAGTGCCGCACGAGCCGATCGAGCTGCCCAACCGCGTCTTCAATCCAGACTACGAGCGCAAGGTGCTGCCCGACGAGCTCTACGTCCCGAACATCTACTGACGCTTCCGGGGGCGGAACCAGGACGGGCGCATCGTCGGGTAAACGCGACGTTGCCGTCTCGCCCGCCCTGAAACGGCCCTGCCGCGCGGACCCGAGCCGGATGCCAGCCGGGGCTTCCCGTGGATGGCACAAGGCGCCTGCCGGGGATGGACACGCAGGCGCCGCCCGGGCCGGCGCTGGGCCGTAGGCGTGCACTGCTGTCCGGTTGGAATGCAATACCGCCGATCCCGATCTTTCCGCCTGAGGCTGTGGGCCGGCGAACCGACTGCTCTGCCCGGCAATCGCCCAGTCGGCCTGGTACAGCGGCACTGACGGCCTAATTTATAGTACCGAAGTACTAGTATTATCGCGACCGATCTTATCTATAGACGACACCTATCCACCGAGTAGATGATGAATAAAAATCCTCGCCTATTACGTGATGTGCGCGAAATATAGGCAGATGACTCGACCTGACGATTTTATATGTTGGCAGTCAGCTATGTCTCTGCTATTGACGTAAGTCATGCGGTGGTGGGACATAGTGAAAAATGACTATTTTAAAGAATGTTGGCGTGAAATGCGCAACACCCATCAGCAAGCTATATGGCATATCGCGTGATCTGCGCCTCGCCCTGAAGATTCGCTCGATCACGACGTCCGAGCAGCTTCTTCAGGTGGCGGCGCGTCATGAGGATCGGCAAGCATTGGCACGGGTAACCCACCTTCATCCCGAGGCCCTGACTGCCGTCGTCCGGCGCGCCGACATCGCCAGGGTCAACGGGATCGGCACGAGCTTCGCGAGAATGCTGGCTGATGTGGGTATCCGCGATGTGAGCACGCTCGCGGCGCAGGACGCGCGGGCGCTGCAGCTTCGCCTGCACGCCTTGAATCAGACGGAACGGCTGGTGAGGCGCTGCCCGACGCTGGACGAGATCGTCGACTGGGTCGCCCAGGCGCGCCTCCTGCCTGCCTTAATCACGTACCCGCCGGCGGCCGGGGAGGAGGCGCTTCCGGCTGGACCGGTCAGGGGCATGGGGGGCGGTCGTGCTGTTGCGCCGAGCGCCGAACTGTTTCCCTGAACGGTCCGCGATTCCCGGACCCGCCGGCGCCGGCCGGGCGAAATGGTCCGTGCTGGCTATCCCTGAGCCGCACCCAGGAACTCGTCCGTCGAGCAGAGGTGCGCGTAGGCGAAGCCCAAAGCCGCCATGTACGCGGCGTGGACCTGTGCCGCCGGCACCGTGACGCCGTTGAAGGTGAGATCGCGTGACGCGCACGCGTCATGGATCAGCGTGACCTTATAGCCGAAATCGGCCGCTGCGCGGGTCGCGGCGTCGATGCACATATGGCTCATCGCACCGCAGAGGACGATCTCGGTGATACCGAGATCGTCCAGCCTCTGCTTCAGCTCGGTGTCGCGGAACGAGTTGACGAAATGCTTGAGGATCACCGGTTCGTCGGCGCGGTTGGCGGCCTTGGGGTGGATCTGCGCACCGGGGGAGCCGGGCGTGAAGAAGGGCGCGTCCTCGGAGACGAACTCGTGCCGGATGTGAAGGACGGGCTCGCCCGCGGTGCGGGCGGCGGCGAGCAGCCGGCCGGCATTGTCGGCGGCCGCATCGATTCCGCTCAGTGTCCACCTCCCACCGGGAAAATAATCTTTCTGGAGGTCGACGACGACGAGGGCGCGCTTGGCCATCTGACGGTCCTTTAGGTTGCTGCGCGAGGCCGAAGGCGGCCGGCGCTGGACTGGATAGGGC
>JAPJRA010000517.1 GCA_030824835.1 Geminicoccaceae bacterium
TGCATCTGCTGCTTGGCCACCAGCGGGAGGATCAGGCGGAGACGGTGGCCATGCGCGCGGCCAGCGGCAGCGGCAGCGCGGGCTTGGCCGGCATGGCGGCGGTAAGCGAGAGTTTCGGCCTGCGTCGGCTGCGGCCGTTGCTGGAGGTGCCCAAGGCGCGGCTGATCGCAACGCTGCGGGCAGCGGGCTGGGCCTGGGTGCAGGACCCCAGCAACCTATCGGCGAGCTATGCGCGCGGTCGTCTGCGTCACGATCCGGCTTTCGATCTACTGGCCGAGTTGGCGACGGGTGCCGGCCACGCCATCCAGCGGCGGGAAAGGGATCACGCCTTCACGGCGTGGCTCGCGGCGCATGCTCGGCCGCATCCGTTGGGGTGGGTCGGGCTCGACCGTGACGCCTGGGGAAGTCTCGCTGCCGAAGAGCGGCAGCAATGGCTCGCCCGGCTGCTGCCCGCAATCGGTGGTGGTCTCTACCCTTTCGGGCGCCGCTCGGCCGCACAGCTCGTCGCTCGTATCGAAGAGGCGGTATCGAAGGCACGGTGGACGGCTGGTGGCTGCATCGTGGAGCTTCGACCGCGGCATATGCTCGTTTGCCGCGAACCGGGGCGCGTCTCCCAGCGTCTCGCCCTCGCCCCCGGAACGGCCACGCACTGGGACCGCCGCTGGGAGGTAGCCTACCGTCATGGCATCGTGCCGCTCGACGTCGCGGCGTTGGGCGGCGAGGGGCTGGCCAGCCTCACGCCCGAAGTGCGTCGACGAGTCCGGGCAGCCGGCCTGCCGGTAGCGGCCTTGCTGGCGCTGCCGGCTTTCCGGCACGCGGATCGCGTCGTGACCTGTCCTCCGCTGCGACCCTATGGGCTGACGGACATGGCGGGCATCGAGGTCACGGCGACGCTCCGACCCGTCCTGCCGCTCTCGGGGACAGCATTTGATCGGGTGAATGTTGTTTAAAAACTGCAACGCCTTATTTATCGTGATGCTACCAACAGGGATCCTACGGCGGCGCAGTCGGTCCGGCCCGCCCGGAAGATGGTGCCTAGGCTCGAATCGAGGCGCACACGGTGAACAATTTCGGCAAGAATCTGGCCCTCTGGGTGATCATCGGTCTCCTGTTGATTGCCCTGTTCAATCTGTTTCAGGGGCCTTCGACGCGCGGTCCACAGACCAGTCTAGCTTTCTCCGATTTTCTGTCTGAGGTACAATCGGGGCGGGTCAGCGATGTGCTGATCCAGGGTGATTCGATTTCAGGGCATTTTCAGGATGGCCGATCGTTCACAACCTACGCCCCCTACGATCCCAACCTCGTCAGCCGGCTGACCGAGCATGACGTACGGATCAGCGCACAGCCGCTCGACGAGAGCATGCCGTCGCTGCTGGGCGTCCTCGTGTCGTGGTTCCCGATGCTGCTGCTGATCGGCGTCTGGGTGTTCTTCATGCGCCAGATGCAGTCCGGCGGCGGCAAGGCCATGGGCTTTGGCAAGTCGCGGGCCAGGCTGCTGACCGAGAAGCATGGCCGGGTCACCTTCAACGACGTGGCCGGCATCGACGAGGCCAAGGAGGAACTTCAGGAGATCGTGGAGTTCCTGAAGAACCCGCAGAAATTCCAGGCCGTCGGTGGGCGCATCCCCAAGGGCGTGTTGCTCGTGGGGCCGCCCGGCACTGGAAAGACGCTGCTGGCTCGGGCGATCGCCGGCGAGGCCAACGTGCCCTTCTTCACCATTTCGGGCTCCGACTTTGTCGAGATGTTCGTGGGTGTGGGTGCGTCGCGCGTGCGTGACATGTTCGAGCAGGCGAAGAAGCATGCGCCTTGTATCGTGTTCATCGACGAGATCGACGCGGTGGGTCGTCATCGCGGCGCCGGCCTCGGTGGCGGCAATGACGAGCGCGAGCAAACCCTCAACCAGTTGCTCGTCGAGATGGACGGTTTCGAAGCCAACGAGGGTGTGATCCTGATCGCGGCCACGAACCGGCCCGACGTGCTTGACCCGGCTTTGTTGCGGCCTGGTCGTTTCGACCGTCAGGTGGTGGTCTCGAATCCCGACGTGATCGGCCGCGAGAAGATCCTCAACGTCCACATCAAGAAGGTCCGCGTCGGTCCGGATGTCGACACCCGCGTGATTGCCCGGGGTACGCCTGGGTTCTCCGGTGCGGATCTCGCCAACATCGTCAACGAGGCCGCGCTTCTTGCCGCCCGCGCCGGCAAGCGCATGGTGACGATGGTCGATTTCGAGTCGGCCAAGGACAAGGTCATGATGGGCGCGGAGCGGCGCTCGATGGTCATGACCGAGGAAGAGAAGCGGCTGACCGCCTACCACGAGAGCGGCCATGCCATCCTGGCCTATTTGATGCCGTCCTCGGACCCGATCCACAAGGCGACCATCATCCCGCGTGGTCGGGCTCTGGGTCTGGTGCAGCAGCTGCCCGAGCGCGACCAGCTCTCGCATACCCGCGAGTGGCTGACGAGCCGAATCGCGGTCGCCATGGCCGGCCGCGTCGCCGAGGAGCTGGTGTTCGGTAAGGAGAAGGTCACCAACGGTGCCGCATCCGACATCCAGCAGGCGACCCGCATCGCCCGCTTCATGGTCACTCAGTGGGGCATGAGCGACTCGCTGGGTCCGGTGGGCTACGACGAGAACCAGCAGGAGGTCTTCCTCGGCCATTCGGTCACACAGACCAAGAACGTCTCCGAGGTCACGGCGCAGAAGATCGACGACGAGATCCGACGCCTGATCGAGGAGGGCCATGTGATGGCTCGGCGGATCCTGCTCGAGCACCGCCATAATCTCGACCTGCTGGCGCAGTCGCTCCTCGAGCACGAGACACTGAACGGCGAGGAGATCGGTGCGATCATGCGCGGCGAACCCCTCTCCAGCGTGCGCCGTGACGATCCGTCCAGCTCCGGTTCCTCGACCGGCAAGCGTAGCTCGGTGCCGACGACGTCGCGCCCGAGCGGCGGCGAGCCGCCGGCCGGCATCGAGCCGAGCCCGCAGCCCGGCGCCTGAGCCCAGGCTGCATATCGAAATCGCAAGGCCCGTCGCGCTCGCGGCGGGCCTTACGCGTTTCAGTCGGGGTCGATCCCGGCCATCTCGCATAAGCTTCGCCAGTGCGCGTCGCCGACCGGGCTCACCGACAGCCTGGACTGGCGGACAAGAGCGAGGTCGGCAAAGCGCGGGTCGGCTTTGATCGCCTTCAGCGAGACCTCGCGGACCACCGGTCGGACCGGTTTGACCCGTACGCGGACGAACTTGCCGGTCGGATCATCTTCGGCCGGGTAGGCCTCGGTCGAGATCGTCATCACGCCCACGATCGCCGGCTCGACCATCGAGCGGTAGAAGAACGCCCGCTCACCCAGCTGCATGGCGCGCATATTGGCGGCCGCCTGATGGTTGCGCACGCCGCTCCACTCGGTCTCGCCGTCGGCCACCAGTCGTTCCCAGCTGTAGTCCTCGGGCTCGCTCTTCATCAGCCAATGCGCCATGGCGCGCTTCCCTTCCGGCGGTACGTGCGCTAGCTGCGCTAGCATGCCGGGCCGGGTGAGGACAGGGATGGTGGGTATGGACGGGCTGCTGATCCGGCCGATGCGCGAGGCGGACGAGGCGGGGATCTGGGCCGTCATCGCGCCCACGATTCGCGCCGGCGAGACCTTCATGCTGCCGCGCGACATGAGCCGTTCCGCGGCGATGGCCTATTGGGGCGGACCCGGTCACGAGGTGTTCGTCGCCGAGCAGGCGGGCCACATCCTTGGCACCTATTATCTGCATGCCAACCAGCAGGGCGGTGGCGCACATGTCGCGAATTGCGGCTATGCCACGGCGGCAGAAGCAACTGGCCGCGG
>JAPJRA010000518.1 GCA_030824835.1 Geminicoccaceae bacterium
GTGCCTTGCCGCGGCTCGAGCTCGCACCAGTCGACTGGTTGCTGTTAGCTTGCGTGCCGGTCGCGGCGGCGCTGCTGACGGCCCTGGTCGCGCGTCGCACGGCCCGCTGGGGATTGGTGCGCCTGCGCTAGGCTGCTTGCCAAAACGGTTCGGTCCCGCTTTCTTCCGGCCTGACTCGAGCCCGGGAGCATCGCCGCCTTGTCAGTCTCGCCGGTCGTGGTCGTGCGCTCCCTGCTGTTCGACCTGTTCTTCTACCTGTCGACCACCGTCTATTGTCTGGCGGTGCTGCCGGCCTATCCGTTCCTGTCGGCGCCGGGCATGCGGCGGGTGGCCCGTGTCTGGCAACGCATGGTCTCGTGGGGCCTGCGGGTGATCGTCGGGCTCTCCTATGAGGTCCGCGGTCGCGAGTTCCTGCCGCAGCAGCCGGCGATCATCGCCAGCAAGCATCAATCCGCCTGGGAAACGCTGACCTTTCACATCCTGGTCCCGGAGGTGGCGGTCTGTCTCAAGGACGAACTGACGCGGATCCCGGTGTTTGGCTGGTACCTGATGCGCGCCGGCAGCATCCGGATCGACCGTGGCGCCGCGGCCCGCGCCATACGCTCGCTGGTGCTGGGCGCCAAGCGCGCGATAGCCGAGGGCCTGTCGGTGCAGATCTATCCGGAGGGCACCCGTCGCGGCATCACGGATTTGCCCGACTACAAGCCCGGCGTGATGGCGCTCTACAGCGCCTTGCGCCTGCCGGTGGTACCGGTGGCACTGAACTCGGGCCTGTTCTGGCCACGCCATGGCTTCATAAGGCGGCCCGGCCGAATCACGGTCGAGTTCCTGCCCCCGATTCCTGCCGGGCTCGACCGCAAGCTGTTCATGCACGAGCTGGAGGCCACGATCGAAACCGCTTCGGCAAGGCTGGTCGCCGAGGCGCGGCAGGGGAGCTGATCAAGTCCCCGGGTGCATGGCCGCGGCGGGCTGGACAGACCCCCTCGATGCCGCTATAGCCGGGGCCTCCAAAGGCCCAGGTAGCTCAGTTGGTAGAGCAGCGGACTGAAAATCCGCGTGTCGGTGGTTCAAATCCGCCCCTGGGCACCACTCACTTCTCCAGTAAAATCAATTATTTAGGTTGTTGGCGGCCCTCGTTGGAGGCGCCTTGTCGCATCTCATTCGCGCTCATCTGCGACAACGGAATTTCAATGAGTTACAAGGGGTAGCGGCGACTCCGTGCGACATGGATGCGACATGAAACAGTGGTCACGGTCCATTGGAACTGTGCGAATCGTGAAGCAGCGCTTGCATTCCCCAGACATCGGACGCTACAGCAAACGCACCAACGGCTAAAGCGAATATCTCAGAGATCGCTCGATAGCAATTTGGATATGAGAATGACAATAAATATCGCTTTGGTTACTAACGAGGCGTTGATACTAGGTTGCGATAGCATTGCAAGCAAAACCGCCTTCTTCTTAGACCCATTCGGCACTATGGAAAGATCAGATGAAGGCGAGCCGACGCGAGATGCTGACGGAAATTTTGTATCTAGATATGCTTACAAAGATATAAAAGAAATAACAGTAGCCGCATGGAGCGGTGTTACTAAGATGTTTCCAATACATACTGGGAGAACAAATGTTGCTGCCGTAACTTCAGGTTTGGCTGGGTTGAGTGGACAAAATATAGCCACACTTGCTAACGAATTTTGTGAGAATCCATCTCATCAATTACTTGATTCTGTCGAGCAAATTGCCGGAGATTTTCTTAAATTCCTGCGCGATAAATTTGACTTACACTACGCAGATTCAAGCTTACCGGAACAGTTTTGGCAGGGGCCCGAGTTTCTTATCGGCGGATGCAGCCTGACAGATCCGTTTCCATCCCTCTTTAAGCTGGACGTAAAGGCGAACCGGCTAGAAACGAACTATGCACCGGGATCATTTGGGCTGGCATGGAATGCCCAAGCGGACGCCGTCGAGCGGCTTCTCTTCGGATGGGATACTCCCGTGAGGATGGGGGTTGAAGCAGCGGTGCTGGAGACCTTAGCCGAGTACCGCGATAAAATGCATGAGCGTATCATCGACATCCTCAATCGCGCCTTGCCAGGTGATAAGGAGAGCGCGGGTTTCGACCTTGGGATGGAACTTCCCCCGGTTCCCGAGGTTCGGTTGCCATGGGACCGCCATCGGCTTCCCATAGATTTCGCAAATCTGCCTATCCAGGCTGCTGTCGACCTTGTTGCATTCCTGGTGCTTACCCAATCGGGTCGTGCTAGATTTGCTGAAGGGATCGCTACTGTTGGCGGGCGTATTCATATTGGTGTCGTACGGAAGGGCGAGCCTTTCCAGATGCTAGACGAACCACGGCTTGAACATCGGTATAGGGGGTTCGGCGATGCCATATAGCAACAGCAGGAGTGGCAAGCTTGTTGCTTCGCCAGATGAGACAAGGCCGAATGTTGAAGCCTCTGAAAGCGTTCGGTCGGATACCTTGCCAGCTAAACAGCCTCGGGAAACAGGCCTGAAGTTGGCGCAGCCGCGTGCCTTTGTACGTCCAATAAGCGGCAAATTTCAGATCGTTACCGATTGCTGGAACGTCCGGTGTGATGCGGGATAGTTCAGCCTGATCGAGCGCAGCACGTTGGTCGCGCCCTAAAATGAAGGGCATGCGGTCTTTGTTCTGCGCTCGATCTGTGCATAGGGCTAGACCTGTTCAGCCAGCCGCTGAAGCGGCTTCGCGATCCTGCGCAGACAATGGCGCTCGAGGTCGGCTTGCAGGTGGGTGATTTCTTGCGCGATCTCTCCCTTTTCCTGCGCCGCGGCTGAGGGCGCGGGCGCCTGACCCGTGCTCCGGTTGCGCGCTTCGTCGGGAAGGTGACAACGTCCGCGCTCATGAGCGTCTCCACGTGTCGATACCAAGCTGGTGGAGCGCCGGCAGCAGGTGGCTGATGATTTCCGTCTCGCTGAGCTCATGCACGCGGCACTGGTCGAGCACCAGCGCGAGGCGGGCGAGAGCGCCCTCGGTCGTGCGAAACGGCGTGTGCTCCACCGCCTCCATCAAGCGCTCGTACTTGACCCATAGAGGGTCGTCCTCCGGCTCGACGTTGTAGAGCGGATCGCTGGGCCGCCGGTTGTCGTAGAGCCACCGGACCTCGAAGAACCGGCGCAACCAGGCGACATGCGGGTCGGGCTGGGCGATCGGGGCGCCTTGCGCGCCCGACAGCGCTACCGACGCGGCCGCTACGGCGCCACCGAGGCCGAGCATGTTGCGGCGATTCGCATTCGGGGCCGTCATCATGGTGCCGCTCATGGCCGGGCCTCCAGAGCACCGGCAACGCCCGTGTGCGTGATACACACGGCCTGATGGGCCGCCAGGGCACGCTGCAGCGCCTCGACGCTGGGCGTGACCCTCACGGCGCGCTGCCGCAGCTCGGCGAGGCGCGCGCCCTCTCGTGCCACCGCAGCGGCTCGCGCCGCCCTATATGGCGCGCGCAGCAGTGCCTCGGCCGGCTCGCCGGCGGCGAGGCGGGCCAGCCGTGCCGCGGCCGACCGCTGCACCAACTCGCTGCAGCGCTCCAGGCCGAACCGCCGATCGGGTGGAAGCCGCTGCTCCGGCGGCAGCGCCCAGTCGCCCACGGCGGCGATGCCGGCCGCGGTCAGCACCTGGTTCTCGAAGAAGCCGGCCGCGCGCAGCTCGAGCATCGGGCGCAGCAACTGCGGCCGGAGGTTGCCGGCGTCGGGGCGGCCCCGGTCGGCGATCAGCTGGTGGCGACCCGAACGGCGACCAACGCCTCGGTGCGCACCAGGGCGCCACCGACGCGCTGCCTGGCATGGAAACGCACC
>JAPJRA010000519.1 GCA_030824835.1 Geminicoccaceae bacterium
TGGTTTATTTTACCTTTTTCTTGGTCTAATTCTTTTGCCGGCCGCCTTTGCCCCCATGGGTCTCAATCGTCGGGGGCGTATGTGGATACTGGGCCGGCTTTGTTCCGTTCTGCTGGTGCTTCTGCTCATCGACGCTTGGAATGGCACAGTCGACGCTGCCGGCAACTCGGCCGTCATCGGCATGACCAGCGATCCGCTCACGCTCTACGATCAGCCCGACGGCCAGCCCCGCTTTCTCCTCAAGGAGGCCGATCTCGGTGACAACAGCCTGAAGGTCACCGGCAGCTCCGGCGACGACTGGCTGGAGGTCGAGGTCAACGGCCAGCGCTACTGGGTCAAGAGCGACGACGTCATGGTGGCGTCCGGCCGCGGCGGCTTCCCGCTGGCGGGCGACCCGACCACGCCGCCCATGTATCTGGCGCCGGTGCCCGGCTCGTAGCGGCTGCGAGAGGCTCGCTCGGCCCCCGCAGCAGCAGGCAGATTTTCCTCCCTAGTCGTCATCACCCGAGTCGACCGTCGTGGCGAACTTGTCCATCTCGGCTTGCGGACGGCGAAATTCGTTCAATCGCCGATACTGAGCTGCCGACCGATAGATCATCATTCGGCTGACCGCCTCCCACATTGCCCACTCGTCCTCGGCCTTCTCCGGATGCTTGAGTCCCAGTGCCCTTGCCAGGTTCGGCCTGTAGAGATCGAACGCACTTTTGACCAATTCACCAAGCCCGAGAACGGCATCTGACGCCATCCTGTATCCCAACCACGACAGAACGCCCAATAATAGATTCACGGCAAATATCCAGATCCAAGTCTCGTAGGCCGTGAAGCGTAGCGATAACAGCCATATCGGAACGGCCAGGATAAATATAACTGTAATGTTTACACAGAAATCCACTTGTATTTTGGCCTGCGTAATCATTTGGCGCGCCGACTCTGGCATCACCATTAGAAGACGTGGCCATGCGGGAATAGCATCTAGACCATACACCACGCGTGAGTAGACCTCAAAAGACCGAAAGCGGTTTCCGAATTTCGTCGGCAACACAAAACTGACGTTGTCGGGGAATTCCCTGCAAGCCGTCCAAAGATTTTTTGCATGGTTGTTGTCGTAAGCAGGAAACGCACTACCACGCTCGCGCGCATTGTCGATTTTCTTTTGGTGCTCCAAGACCCGTCGCGCTGTCTTATCAAAGCGCTTTTTGTAATCCCCGAAGCAATAAACCACCAATTTCCCCAGCGCATAACCTTCAAATATTCTCAATATGATCCAATTCAACGAAAGCAGCAGCAGTGCCAACACCCAGGTAATTACGATCAATATAAATGGCAGTGCATAGCTACCATCAATCTTTTGCAGAGCGACGTTTATCACGTCGCCTTCGTGTGCAATCTCATCTGGTCTTATTTTGCTATTTTGATCGCTCAATATGGTTTCTTGATGTTTATCTACATACAGATATATCGTAGATATTGGAAACGCTGATATTATGAAAAATATTATTGCCGGCAACAGAAATCCAACTATGAACTCACGGCCTACGAGCGTTGGCACTTCTGTAAACATTTTTTTGATCCTTACATTTTTATGAATGCTTCATCTGCGTCAATATCGCCGGCAGATGGAATTTAGCGCTCTCCGTCTGAACGACCCGATGGTCTGGCACGATCCCCGATGCTCGGTTCGCACGTCCCGCCGTCGACGCGAGGTCACACCACGCTCAAGTCCTTCCGGCGCGCGACTGGTCAGCCTGTGTAGGAGCCGGGCGCCGCGAGCCTTCGTTGGGGCGCGGGCGCGCGCTGGTCGACATGATGTCCTCCGCCGGTTCAGGCCGCGATCAACATAACCCAGTGCCCGCCACGGCGCGACGCGAATGACTGCCGCCCAATGCACGCCACGGGCGCCCCGCCTACCTGCCGCCGTTTGCCAACACGGCCTGCGGCTTGTATGGAGCGGGCCCAACCAGACGAACCCAGCAGCGAGCGTGCGGAGCAGCCCCATGACCCAGGTCGGATCCATCCTTTTCCTGCCCGGCGACGGGATCGGCGCCGAGGTCATGGTCGAGGTCCGCCGCGTGATCGGCTGGCTCGCCCGGCGCGGGCTGGAGTTCACGGTCGACGAGGATCTGGTCGGCGGGGCCGCCTACGACGTGCATGGCGTGCCACTGGCCGAGGCCACGCTGCAGAAGGCGCTGGCCATCGGCACGGTCATGTTCGGCGCCGTGGGCGGGCCGCAATACGACGCGCTGCCGTTCGCGGTGAAGCCCGAGCGCGGCCTTTTGGCCCTGCGCAAGGAGCTGGACCTGTTCGCCAACCTGCGCCCGGCCATCGTCTTCCCGGCCCTGGCCGAGGCCTCGTCCTTGAAGCCCGAGCTGGTCCGCGGCCTGGACATCATGATCCTGCGCGAGCTCACCGGCGGGGTCTATTTCGGCGAGCCGCGCGGCGTCGAGGACCTGCCGGACGGCCAGAAGCGGGCCTTCGACACCCAGGTCTACACCAGCTCCGAGATCGAGCGCGTGGCCCGGGTCGGCTTCGAGCTGGCGCGCAAGCGCGGCAATCGCGTGACCTCGGTCGAGAAGGCCAACGTCATGCACACCGGCGTGCTGTGGCGGCAGACGGTGCAGGCGCTGCACGACCGCGACTACGCCGACGTCGAGCTCGACCATCTCTACGCCGACAACTGTGCCATGCAGCTGGTCCGGCGGCCCAAGCAGTTCGACGTCATCGTCACGGACAACCTGTTCGGCGACATCCTGTCCGACTGTGCGGCCATGTTGACGGGCTCGCTCGGCATGCTGCCCTCGGCCTCGCTGGGTGCGCCCGACGCCAACGGCCGCCGCAAGGCCATGTACGAGCCGGTGCACGGCTCGGCACCGGACATTGCCGGCCAGGGCCTGGCCAACCCGATCGCCTGCCTGATGAGCTTCGCCATGCTGCTGCGCTACTCGTTCGACCAGGGTGCCGAGGCCGACCGGCTGGAGCGGGCGATCGGTGCCGTCCTGGAGCAGGGTTACCGCACGGCCGACATCGCCGGCCCGGACGACGTCAAGGTCTCGACCTCCGCCATGGGCGACGCGGTCCTGAAGGAGCTCGACCGCTCAGCGGCCTGACGAGCCGGTAGGGCTGACGGGGCCTAGGCGTCCTTGCCGAGGACCACCTTCCGGGCAGCGGCGAGCACCTCGTCCGCGAGCGGGTCGCCGTCGGCCGCGCGCGCCATGGTCAAAGCACCGATCATGGTGGCGATCGCGGCCAGCGCCGCCTCGCGTCGGGCTGATTCATCTTGCTCGGGCATGAGGCGCGCCACGTGTGCGGTGAACGTCTTCAGCGCATCGGCGAACGCGGCACGGACCGGGCTGTCGCGCCGGGCCGCATCCGTTGCCAGCGCCGCAAACAGGCAGCCGTCGCCGTGATCGTCGCAATGGCCGGGTGACAGGTACCTGGTGACGAGGTCCCGGAACGGGTCGGTCGAGTTGGCGGCGTGCTCGAGCCATTCCTCGGTCGATCGCTGGGCAGCCTTACGGCACGCCTCGGCGATCAGGTCGTCTTTGGAGCGAAAGCTCTTGTAGAAGCCGCCATGCGTCAGGCCAGCCTCGGCCATGACGGCGTCAATACCGACACCGTCGAAGCCGTGCTCACGAAATAAACGGCCAGCGACCTCGATGACACGCTCGCGGTTCTTCGCGGCCTGCTCCTTGGAAACTCGCACCAACCTCTCCTGAAGACCGACTTCTTTGGAGATTTGTATAGGCCGCCGATCTTCAAGTCACAAGAACGACACTTCAAACCGACAATCAAGTGCGCCCCTGCCCGGCACCGGCAAGGCCGCCGC
>JAPJRA010000520.1 GCA_030824835.1 Geminicoccaceae bacterium
GGCGCATCTCGATCCCGATCCGCTCGACCCTGACCGCGGCAGGCACCGTCGAGCAGGCCCGGTCGGAGGTGGCGCACCTGCGTGCCGGCCGGCTCCCGAGTACGGCCCCGGCGATCTGGTTGCCTGTCCTGTGACATGAACGTTCTCCGCAGCTGGCGGCGCCCTTCGGGTCCGCGTTTATTGTGGTTGTGCAGTCAATGTGTTGCTAATAATGGCAAATATATAAAATACTCACATGCATAATTTAGAAGAACGGAGTTTTATCGTTCAAAGCTCGTGCCCATATATATATGAAATGATACTATATTATTGTCTGGGCCGTAGCATATTTGCGCGGCTCCGCGCCGTCAAAAGACTGATCTAATTATAGAATATGCTGCAACGGTGAGTCGATATTTGTAAGTGTGCATCATCATTATCTAGAGTCTTGTGAAGTCGTGCAGCAAAATATGCCATAATAAAGGTGGGAATTATAAAACGTACCGAGTAAATCATATCGATGCCGTCAGCATATAAATTAATCGATCCCTTAGATTAGAGCATGCACAATTAAGAGTTTCTACAGCATAATTCCCTCCATACCTATGTGGTTTGATTGACGATCTGAATGTTATCAGGCCAGGAGCATGCTGTTAAGAGGGGTGCGGAAGATATCGCGAATATTTCTGCGACAAATGGTACATAGAATACCGAATAGATACTATAGTATCAGGTTATTCACCTCAGGTGCTAAGGCTAAGCAGGTATCATCGCCTTTTCGGCGCTTGTCGTCGTTGCGCTGACAGGGTGGTCGCGAACGACCGGGCAAGGCGGGATGACGTTACCGGAGAGGAGGGAGAAGGCCGGCGTTGCAGCCGTTCGCCGTTCCCCCCAAGGATCGGCTTGCGAGCGGGACAGCGGTCTCGCCACGCGCTCCACCACCGCAGGTGCGCAGCGGCCCGGCAGCGGCTTGCCGGTCGCGAGCCTGTTGCCGCCTTCAGAGCGGTCCGGCCCTTCCCGGTCGCCGGAGCGCCGGCAGGCGTTCTGTCGTCTAGCGGCGTCGCGCACCTGCCAGTGGCACGCTACGCTCTGGCCCTGCGCTCCCGCTGGCGCTAGAAGGAGCGCCAGCACTCGGCTCGGCCGATCCTGAAAGTGGAATTGGAGGGAATGCTTCTCGCCATCGACGTCGGGAACACGAACACCGTATTTGCGCTCTACCGTGGCGAGGAGCCCGTGGGGCAATGGCGGCTGTCGACCAATCGCGACCGCACGGCCGAGGAATATGCCGTGGCCCTGATCCAACTGATGCATCTGAAGGGCTACTCGCAGGACGATGTCGAGGCGATCGTCATCTCCAGCGTCGTGCCGCAGACGGTGATCGGGCTGCGCTGGATGAGCCGCGACTATTTCGGCTGCCGGGCCTTCGTGGTCGGCGAGGATCTCGACTTCCCGATCAAGATCAACCTCAACAACCCGCGCGAGGTCGGCGCCGACCGCGTCGTCAACGCGCTGGCGGCAAGGAAACGCTACACGCCACCCCTGATCATCGTCGATTTCGGTACCGCCACCACGTTCGACGTCGTCAACGCCGAGGGCAGCTATTGCGGTGGGGCCATCGCCCCGGGCATCAATCTCTCGCTCGAGGCGCTGCACCGGGCCGCGGCCAAGCTGCCGCGCATCGCCGTCGAGCCGCCCGAGAACGTGATCGGCACGTCGACCGTCGGCGCCATGCAATCGGGCGTGTTCTGGGGCTATGTCGGCCTGATCGAAGGCCTGGTCGGCCGCATCCAGCATGAATACGGGGCGCCGATGACGGTCGTCGCCACCGGCGGTCTCGCGCCGCTCTTCGCCAAGCGCTGCCCGGCCCTGCAGCACATCGACCGTGACCTGACCATGGCCGGGCTCCTCGAAATGTACGCCATCAACCGCGAGCTGATCCGCTCCGGAAAGGGACAGACCGCGTGAAGCCATTTTCGGATCTGCGTTTCGTGCCACTCGGTGGGGTGGGTGAAATCGGCGTCAACACCTACCTCTATGGCCTCAAAGGCCGCTGGACCATGGTCGATCTCGGGCTGGGCTTCGCCGACGAGACCCTGCCGGGGGTCGACATCGTGCTGCCCGACCTGCGCTTCATCGAGCAGCAGCGCGGTCAGCTCGACGGCCTGATCCTGACCCACGCGCACGAGGATCATCTGGGTGCCGTGCCCTATCTGTGGCCGCGGCTGCGCTGCCCGATCTGGTGCACGCGGTTCACCGCGGCCGTGCTGCGGGCCAAGCTCGGCGAGACCGATTTCGGCCGCGAGGTGCCGATCCGCGTCGTCGAGCCCGGGCAGAGCTTCCGCGTCGGCGGCTTCGACTGCCGCTTCGTCCACGTCACCCACTCGATCCCGGACGCCAACGCGCTGGTGCTGGACACGCCTTTCGGTCGGCTGCTGCACACCGGCGACTGGAAGCTCGATCCGGCGCCGCTGGTCGGCGAGCGCACCGACGAGCTGGCGCTGGAGACGCTGGGCAAGGAGGGGGTGCTGGCGATCATGTGCGACAGCACCAACGTGCTGTCGGCCGGCACGTCGGGCTCCGAGGCCGAGGTGCGCGAGAGCCTGACCAAGCTGATCGCCGACCAGCCCAACCGGGTCGTGCTGACGAGCTTCGCCTCGAACGTGGCCCGGCTGGAGACGGCGATGCTGGCGGCGCGAGCCGCGGGCCGTGAGCTGTTCGTGGTCGGCCGGTCGATGCGGCGGATGATCGATGCCGCGCGCGAGGTCGGCTACCTGCAGAACATCCCGCCGATCCGCGACGAGCGCGAGGCCGACCTGCTGCCGCGCAAGAAGGTGCTCTATCTGTGCACCGGCAGCCAGGGCGAGGCCAGGAGCGCCCTGGTCCGCATCGCCGGCGGCCAGCATCCACGGGTGCGGATCGAGCCCGACGACACGGTGATCTTCAGCGCCAAGATCATCCCCGGCAACGAGCGTACGCTCTACAACCTGCACAACCAGCTCGTCCGCAGCGGCATCGACGTGATCACCGAGGGCGATCATTTCGTCCATGTCTCGGGGCATCCGTGCCGGGACGAGATGGAGCAGATGTACCGCTGGATCCGGCCGCAGATCTCGGTGCCGGTGCATGGCGAGGCGCGTCACCTGCACGCGCACCAGCGTCTGGCGCAGCAGATGGGCGTGCCGCATGCGCTGCTGATCGGCAATGGCGACGTCGTCCGCCTGGCGCCGGATGCGCCCAAGGTCATCGACGAGGTGCCGGTGGGCCGGATGGTCTCGGAGACCGACGGGCTGGTCGGTACCGGCGACGACATCTTCCGTACGCGCCGCCGGCTGATGAACCACGGCACCATCATGGCGAGCCTGGTGCTGGACGAGCATGGCAGCGTTTTGGCCGCACCGCAGCTGACGCCTCTCGGTGCCTTCGAGCTCGAGCGCTTCGCCGAGCTGCGCGACAAGGCCTGCGATGCGGTGAGCGACGCGGTCGAAGATCTTTCCGACACCGCCGTCGCCGACGACGAGCGGGTGCGTGAGGCCGTGCGCGGGGCGATCCGGCAGGCGCTCGACCTGCCGCGGCAGCGCCGCCCGATCGTCGAGGTACAGATAACGAGGCTGGGCGCCGACGCGCTGGCGGCCTTCGAGCCCGTCGAGGAGACAGTTCCATGATCGGTCGTCTCAATCATGTGGCCATCGCGGTGCCGGACATCGCCGCCGCGGCCAAGCAGTATCGCGACGTGCTGGGCGCCACCGTGTCGGCGGTCGAGGACCAGCCGGAGCACGGCGTGCAGACCGTGTTCATCGAGCTGCCCAACACCAAGATCGAGCTTCTGGGCGTGCTGGG
>JAPJRA010000521.1 GCA_030824835.1 Geminicoccaceae bacterium
GTTCTGCGCCGAGCAGGGATTCGCCGGTGCCTTCAGCGAGCGCGTCCTCGATGCCGTGAGCGCCGATCTCGCGACGTCCGAGCTGTTCCTGATCGGCACGCGCGGCCAGTCCACCGCCGCAGAAAGAGGTATCGCCGCCGGCTGGACGATGGCCATGCCGTCGCACGCGCAAGGCATCCCCAAGCTTGCCGACCGAATTGCCGAAGCGCTCTACACGCGAATCGCCACGGGCGCGATCGACCGGCTCGAGGCGGTGTTCTGCCAGCGGCAGCCGAGCCATGGGCTGCAGGTGGAGCGCCGCCGCCTATTCCCGCTGGATCTGAGTGCCATTCCGCGTTCGTCGGATATCAGCCCGCCATTGCTGTACCTCGCGCCCGAGGCGTTGCTCCGTGATCTCACCGCGGACTACGTGCACGCGCAGCTTTGCGACGCGGCGCTGCATGCCTTCGCGGCGGAGAACGAGGCACGCATGGAAGCGATGGCTGCCGCCCACAGCCAGATCGAGCGTCAGCTGATGGAGCTGCGCGCCACGCAGCGGCACGTGCGCCAGGAGGAGATCACGGCCGAGATCATCGAGCTCGCGGCGGGCGAGACGGCCAGTCGCACGAATCACCACGCTTCCGAGCTGAGCCTGGCGGACGGTACGAGATGAGCGCCATCGACCTCGTCCATCTGCGCCGATGGGTCGGCCTCCCGAAGGAGGACCGGGACGTGCTGGCCGTTCGCCACGCCCGGCTGATGGCGGCGACCCTGGATCTGGACCCGAGCCGGCTCCATCCCGGCGCGCCGCTGCCGCCGCTCTGGCACTGGCTCTATTTCCTGGACGGCCTGCCGCCGCGCGAGCTGGGCCGCGACGGCCATCCGGCCCGCGGCGGATTCCTCCCGCCGGTGCCGCTGGCCAATCGGATGTGGGCCGGCGGCCGGGTGTCGTTCCTGGCCCCGCTGCCTTTGGGAAGCACGGTGGACAAGCGCTCGCAGGTGACGGCGGTCGAGCACAGGGCCGGCCGGAGCGGCGATCTGGTGTTCGTCACCGTGCTGCACGAGCTCCATCACGACGGCACGCTGGCACTGTCCGAGGAGCACGACATCGTTTACCGCGACCCGAGCCAGCAGCACGCCGCCCAAATGCGCCAACCGGATTTGCAGGCGCAGCACCGAAAGCCCGTCGATGCCGACTCGACCATGCTGTTCCGCTACTCGGCGCTGACCTTCAATGGCCATCGCATCCACTACGACGCCGACTATTGCCGCGACATCGAAGGCTACCCCAACCTCGTCATCCACGGCCCGCTGAGCGCCACCCTGCTCGCCGGGTATGCCCAGGACGTCGCCGGCAGGGAACTGCGGCGCTTCAGCTACCGGGGCGTGCGGCCGGCGCTGCTGGGTGCCGGGCTGACGTTGAACGCGGCGGTCGAGGACGGGCGTGTGACGGCATGGACCACGCTGGGCGACGGCACTATCTCGATGCAGGCCGAAGCCGCGGACGGCTAAGGGGACCGCTCGCTGGCCTGGAGGTGCCGATGCCGGATCTGGGGGTCAAGCTCGACCATTGCGTCATCCACGTGTCGAGCTGGGAACGCTCGAACGCCTTCTATCGTGACGTGCTCGGTGCTGAGCTGGTGCCGACCAAGGCTGCCTGGGCCTATCGCTTCGGGCAGCAGCAGCTCAACGTGCATGGTCCCGGTGTTCTCGCGGAGCCGGTGGCGCGGCTGCCGGTCCCTCCTGGTGGAAGCGATCTGTGCTTCGAGTGGCCGGGGCCGATCGACGGCGCCGTCGCCCATCTGAGCGAGCAGGGCGTCCAGGTCGAGCTCGGCCCCGTACCGCGCAACGGGGCGCGGGGCGCCGGGACGAGCGTGTACTTCCGGGACCCCGATGGCACGCTGCTCGAGTTAATCTCCTACCGGTAGATCGCCCGGCCTCGTGCACGGCCGCCATGGAACCATCGCCGTCTCACCGCTACTATAGGCGGCAGATGCACGGGACGGGCGAGATTTGAACGACGCGGGTGAACTTTCGGGCGGCGCGGCCATCGATTCGATCAGTGTCGGCCTGTGCGCCGTCGTGGTTGCGGTCACGGAAGACGAGCCTCGGGTACTGGTGATCAAGCCCGGCGAGGGTGCGCCAGACGCGTTGCCGGCGGGCCCCTTGCAGCCTCAGCATCGAGCCCTGGAGGCGGGCCTGCGCAGCTGGGTCGAGCGGCAGGCGGGCCAGACGCTCGGCTATGTCGAGCAGCTCTACACCTTCGGTGATCTGCACCGGCATGGCCACGAGCCGGCCAGCGGCCGTGCCCTGTCGATCGGCTATCTGGCCCTGGTGCGCGCTGCCCGGCCGGCGGCCTCGCTCGGTGCCACCTGGCAGGGCTGGTATCACTATTTTCCGTGGGAGGACTGGCGCCTGGGCCGCCCGCCGGTGCTCGACGCGCTGGAACTGCATCTGGCGGCATGGGCCGAACGGGCCTCGACCGATGCCGAGCGCCGCAGCCGCGCGGAGCGACTGGGCATGTCGTTCGGCCTGGGTGACGCCGTGTGGAACGAGGAGCGGGTGTTGGAGCGCTACGAGCTGCTCTACGAGAGCGGGCTCGTCCTCGAGGCCCGGCGCGACGGGCGGCCGAGCTGCAGCGTCGGCGAGGCGGCGCACAACCTCTCGCCTGCGATGGTGGCCGACCATCGCCGGATTCTTGCCACCGCGATCGCCCGACTGCGCGGCAAGATCAAGTACCGGCCGATCGTGTTCGAGCTGATGCCGCCCAGCTTCACGTTCCTGCAGCTACAGCGCACGGTCGAGGCCCTGTCTGGCGTTCGTCTGCACAAGCCGAACTTTCGCCGGCTGGTGGAGCAGCAGGGTGTCATCGAGGAGACCGGCGAGGTGAGCACGGAGACGGGAGGCCGCCCCGCGCGCCGCCTGCGGTTCCGGCGCGAGGTCCTGCTCGAGCGGCCGGCACCGGGAGTGAGGCTCCCACTTTCGCGGCAGCTCGGCTGAGCCTGCGCTCCGGAAGCCCATTGACAGACTTATTCTCAATTCTGATATAAGGGTCGCAGCCAAGTCTGGATGACGGCGCGACATGTCAGAATGGGAGAAGGTCGATGTTCGACGGCGAAGCTACGCCGGCCGGCACCGAGGAGTTCACCGCGGATGTGGCGGCTCGGACCGCACCGCTGTACGAGCGCGTCCGGTCCGTGATCCCCGATTTCGAGTGGCCAGCGTTCGCACCGGACATCGATGCGATCCAGCGGCTCAAGCGCGAGCGCAACGCGATCGTCCTGGCCCACAATTACCAGACGCCGGAAATCTTCCACTGCGTGGCCGATCTCGTCGGCGATTCGCTAGCACTGGCCCGCGAGGCGGCGACGGCCGAGGCCGATGTGATCGTCGTCTGCGGCGTGCACTTCATGGCCGAGACTGCCAAGCTGCTCAATCCCGACAAGACCGTGCTGATCCCCGACCTCCGGGCCGGCTGCTCGCTCGCCGAATCGATCACCGGCGCCGATATCCGCCGGCTGCGCCAGCGCTATCCGGGCGTGCCGGTGGTGACCTACGTCAACACCTCGGCCGAGGTTAAGGCCGAATCTGACGTCTGCTGCACCTCGGGCAATGCCGTGAAGGTGGTCGAGGCGCTGGGTGTCGAGCGCGTGCTGTTCCTGCCGGACGAGTATCTCGCCAAGTACGTGGCCTCGCAGACCTCGGTCGAGATCATCCCCTGGCACGGGCACTGCGAGGTGCACGAGCGGTTCACGGGTGCCGAAGTCGAGCGCTACCGGGCGGGCTTCGACAACCTCGTCGTCATCGCCCACCCGGAATGCCCGC
>JAPJRA010000522.1 GCA_030824835.1 Geminicoccaceae bacterium
ACATTCATGCGGAACCAGACCGCGTCGCCGGTGGGCTCGCGGCGCTCGCTCGGCCCGGAAGGCGGCGGGGCGGCGCTGCTGTCGAACAGCTCCTCGGGCGCCGGCAGGCCGGCGCGATGCTGCCGGATCAAGGCCGCGGCGATGGCCTCGGCGCTGCGACCGGCCAGCAGCAGCTTGGCGGCGGCGATCTCTTCCTCCGACAGCTCCTCGACCGGCGTGATCTCCCGCAGCAGGCGCTCCTGGTCGCGGAAGCGGATCTCGTCGGCCAATGGCGGCCCGGACCAGACCGCCTTGACGTTGGCCGCCGTCAGCAGCTGCTCCGCCCGTCGGCGCCGCGTGTAGGGCACCACCAGCACGCACACACCCTTGCGCCCGGCGCGGCCCGTCCGGCCGCTGCGGTGCAGCAACGTCTCGCGGTCGCCGGGCAGATCGGCGTGCACGACCAAGCCGAGATCCGGCAGGTCGAGGCCGCGGGCCGCGACGTCGGTGGCGACGCAGACCCGGGCGCGGCCGTCCCGCAAGGCCTGCAGGGCGTGGTTGCGCTCGTTCTGGGTCAGCTCGCCCGACAGCGCCACGGCGGCGAACCCGCGCTCGAGCAGGCTCGCATGCAGATGACGCACCGCCTCGCGAGTTTGGCAGAACAGCATCGCCCCGCGCGCCTCGAAGTAGCGCAGGACGTTGACGATGGCGTTCTCGCGCTCGTTGGGGGCGATCCGCAGCGCCCGGTACTCGATGTCGCCGTGCGGCTGGCGCTCGCTGGCCGTGGCGATGCGCAGGGCGTCGCGCTGGAACTGCTTGGCCAGGGCGGCGATCGGCTTGGGGATGGTGGCCGAGAACATCAACGTGCGCCGCTGGGACGGCGTCGCCTCGAGGATGAACTCGAGGTCCTCGCGAAAGCCGAGGTCCAGCATCTCGTCGGCCTCGTCGAGCACGAGGACGCGCAGCTGGGAGATGTCGAGATGGCCGCGCTCGAGATGGTCGCGCAGGCGGCCCGGGGTGCCGACCACGATGTGCGTGCCCTGCGCCAGCGTGCGCTGCTCGCGGCGGATATCCATGCCGCCGACGCAGGACGTCACGCGCGTGCCGGTGGGGGCGTAGAGCCACTGCAGCTCGCGCTCGACCTGCAGCGCCAGCTCACGGGTGGGGGCCACGATCAGGGCCAGCGGCGCGCCGGCCGGCCCGAACCGCTCGGCCTCGCCCAGAAGCTCGGGCGCCATCGCCACGCCGTAGGCGACGGTCTTGCCGGAGCCGGTCTGCGCCGAGACGACGAGGTCGCGGCCGGCGGCTTCCGGCGCCAGCACGGCCGCCTGCACCGGCGTCGGTTCGGCATAGCCGCGTTCGGTAAGGGCGTGCAGCAGGCTCGGATGGGTCGTGGGAAACGGCATGGAGGATCAATCAGGTTGCGGCGGTCCGCCGGGGCTTCCCACACTTAGGCACGGTGGGCCAGCAACCAAGAGACACATCGCCGCCGAACACGCCCGCATCGGTGACGATGGCAGCCGATTGTGGCGCGGCTACGACTTGTAGCGCCGCCGATGGCATGAAGTTTGCAGAAATTCACGGGCGCCAGCTCGATAGCGCCCGTAACCATGCCCAGAGGACGAAACAACTACCATGATCAAGCGCAGAACCGTCCAGAAAGGCCTTTTGAGTGCCGTGCTCGGAGCCTTCTCGCTGCTCCATTCGAGCTTGCCTGCTCAGGCCGGGGCACTTGACGACATCATGGCCGCTGGCGTGATCAAGGTGGCGGTGCCGCAGGACTTTCCGCCGTTCGGCAGCGTCGGCGCCGACATGACGCCGGTCGGCTACGACATCGACGTGGCGACGCTGATCGCTGACAAGCTGGGCGTGCAGCTCGAGCTGGTGCCGGTCACCAGCGCCAACCGCATCCCCTACCTGCAGACCAAGAAGGTCGACCTCGTCATCTCGAGCCTGGGCAAGAATCCGGACCGCGAGAAGGTGATCGACTTCACGGCCGCCTACGCCCCGTTTTTCAACGGGATCTTCGCGCCTGCGGACGTCGCGGTGAGCAAGGTCGAGGACCTCACGGGGATGACCGTTGGTGTCACCCGTGGCTCGGTCGAGGATCTAGAGCTGTCCAAGGTCGCGCCGGCTGATGCCGTGATCAAGCGCTACGAGGACAATAACGGCACGATCTCCGCCTTCCTCTCCGGCCAGGTGGACGTGATTGCCTCCGGCAACGTCGTCGCCGCCGCAATCCTCGCCCGCAACCCACCCAAGCGGCCCGAGGTCAAGTTCCTGATCAAGAACTCGCCCTGCTATGTCGGCCTCAACAAGGACGAGCCGATGCTGCTGGCGAAGGTGAACGAGATCATCGCCGCCGCGAAATCCGATGGGACCTTGAACGCGATCGCGCAGAAATGGCTCGGTACCGACCTGCCTGCCGATCTCTGACGCGGCATCCCCCCGATGAACTATACCTTTGATTTCAGCTCGATCACGCAATATCTGCCGATCCTGCTCAAGGGCATCGCCGTCACGATCCAGCTCATCGCCGTGGGGGCGCTGTTCGGGGTTGCTCTCGGCATCGCTTGCGCCTGGGGGCGCACACAGGGGCCGGCCTGGCTCAAGCCCATCGTTGCGACCTATGTCGAGCTGATCCGCAACACGCCGTTCCTGATTCAGCTGTTCTTCATCTTCTTCGGCCTGCCGTCGATCGGGCTGCACCTGTCGGAGATGACGGCAGCGACGCTGGCCATGGTGATCAATCTCGGCGCCTACAGCTGCGAGATCGTCCGTGCCGGCATCCAGGCGACGCCCAAGGGCCAGTGGGAAGCCGGCGTCAGCCTCGCCATGACCCGGTTCGAGGTGTTCCGCCATGTCGTCCTGGTGCCGGCCCTGCGCCGGATCTGGCCGGCACTGTCGTCGCAGATCGTGATCGTCATGCTGGGCTCGGCCGTGGTGTCGCAGATCGCGGCCGAAGACCTGACCTTCGCCGCCAACTTCATCCAGTCGCGCAACTTCCGCCCGTTCGAGATCTACTTCGTCACCACGGCGATCTACCTCTGCCTCGCGATCCTGCTCCGCCAGGTGCTGAACGGCGTCGGCTGGTGGCTCTTTCCCAGGAGGGCGACACGATGATGCAGTTCACCACCTGGGACATCCTGCGCAACCTCCTGCTGGCGGCGCGCTGGACCGTCCTGCTCTCGATCGTCGCCTTCATCGGCGGCGGGCTGCTGGGTATGGTGATCCTGTTCTTGCGTACGGCCAAGAGCAAGGCGGCGCAGCGTTTCGCCTGGGGCTATATCGAGCTGTTCCAAGGCACGCCGCTCCTGATGCAGCTCTTCCTGGTCTTCTTCGGCCTGTCGCTCGTCGGCCTCAACGTGCCGCCGTGGCTCGCCGCGGGCACGGCGCTGATCATCTGGACCAGCGCGTTCCTGTCGGAGATCTGGCGCGGCTGCGTCGAGGCCATCGCCAAGGGCCAGTGGGAAGCCTCGGCCAGCCTCGGCATGGGCTATCTGCAGCAGATGCGTTGGGTGATCCTGCCGCAGGCGTTCAAGATTGCCATCCCCCCCACCGTCGGGTTCTCGGTCCAGGTGGTCAAGAGCACCTCGCTGACCTCGATCATCGGCTTCGTCGAGCTGTCCAAGGCCGGCACCGTCGTCACCAACGCCACCTTCGAGCCGTTCACGGTCTACGGCTTCGTGGCGCTCATCTATTTCGCCCTGTGCTGGCCGCTGTCGAAGACCAGCCAGGTGCTCGAAAGGAGGCTGCATGTCCCTCATTTCAATCACTGAGGTGAAGAAGCGCTTCGGCGCGAACGAGGTGCTGAAGGGCATCGAC
>JAPJRA010000523.1 GCA_030824835.1 Geminicoccaceae bacterium
CGCCGGCCAATCCCCCGACTAGCGGGCGCGGGCGGTCCCAAGGTCAGTTCGAGATATCGCCAGGCGCATCGCCACCGTTCTTGATCGGGTCCATGTGACCAGCGTCACATGCGGTCAAGCTCGAGAGAGCAACGAGCGACATCAACATCAGCATAAAGATTCTGGACATCCCACTCTCCTGTTGAACGTGTGAGCCTCGATGAAGCGGCAATCATCCACATCTCGTTTGACCATATCGCTCGAATTAACGGAATTCGATTACGGAAGATTAAATCCCGTCAATATTTGCAACATCGTCTTCATGAACTAAGCCCAGATTGAAGTTCTGCTCCAATGAAAAGAACGCATGCGGCGCATGAAGAACATTCATTCCGAAAGTACATCATCCTTACTGGATGATCCGAACACCGCCTCGTGATGGGAGCCCGCCTGGAAGCGTCACAGGCAACGTCCATGACGACACGACGGGCCCGGCGCCGATGTCGATCGCAGGCGCCGGCTGGACATTTTCGACGCTGCGGCGAAGCTGGCGCCACTGTCATTCGGCCGGCGCCGCGGCAGCGGCCCTGCCGGCACCGGCGTCCTAGCCGGCCCGACCGGGAGTAGTCCATGCGTGTGGCGATGTTCAGCACCAAGCCCTACGACCGGCGCAGCTTCGAGGCGCACAACCCCGATGGCCGACATGAACTGTATTTCCTGGAGCCGCGCCTCGGCCCGGAGACTGCACCGCTGGCCGCGGGCTTTCCGGCCGTGTGCCTATTCGTCAACGATGCGTGCGACGCACAGACACTCGAGACCCTGGCCAAGGGCGGCACCCGGCTGGTGGCCTTGCGCTGCGCCGGCTTCAACCAGGTGGATCTCGCCGCGGCGATGCGGTTGGGTATGCAGGTAGCCCGGGTGCCGGCCTACTCGCCGCATGCCGTGTCCGAGTTCACGGTGGGCCTGATCTTGACCCTCAACCGGCAGATCCACCGCGCGTACAATCGCACCCGCGACAACAATTTCGCGCTGGAGGGACTGCTCGGCTTCGACCTCCACGGCAAGACGGTGGGTGTCGTCGGGACCGGCAAGATCGGTGCCCTGGTGGCGCGGACCCTTGGTTTGGGATTCGGGTGCAGGATCGTGGCCTTCGACGTGGCTCCGGACGCGGAGCTCATCGGGCTCGGCGTGCGCTACGTGCCAATGGCCGAACTGGCGGCCGAGGCCGATATCATCACCCTGCACTGTCCGCTGACGCCTCAGACCCATCATCTGGTGGACGAGACGCTGCTGCAGGGCACCAAACCCGGCGTGATGATCGTCAACACCAGCCGGGGAGCACTGGTCGACGCCGAGGCGGTCATCGACCGGCTGAAATCCGGCCATATCGGCTATCTGGCGATGGACGTGTACGAGCAGGAAGCCGACCTGTTCTTCGAGGACCTCTCCAACGAGATCATCCAGGACGACGCCTTCCAGCGCCTGCTCACCTTTCCGAACGTGCTCGTCACGGGGCACCAGGCCTTCTTCACCCGCGAAGCCCTGGCGGGCATCGCCGCCACCACGCTGGAGAATCTCACCGCCTTCGAGCGGGGATTGCCTTTGGTGAACGCCGTGGAGCCGGCGCGGTTCACGGCCCGGAACAGCAGATGAGACGCCGGACGGCGTCTCAGATCACGAAGTCGAAGCTCTTGCGCCCTTCGCTCTCGATGGTCTGTGTCTCGGCCTCACGACACAGGTCCTCGATGCTGACCGCATCGAGCCGCGCCATCAGGTCGTGCTCGAGCTCCTCCCAGAATGGACCGATCACCCGCGTCCCCAAAGCCGACTCCGACACCGGCCCGTCCTCGCCCACCGGCTCTTCGAGGCCCTGCACGACGCGAACGATCTCGCCCACGGTGACCCGGCGGCGCTCGCGGGCCAGACGGTAACCTCCGCGCGGGCCACGAACGCCCTTCAGGACACCGGCGCGGACGAGCTGCTGCAGCACCTGCTCAAGATAGCGTCGCGGCAACCCGAGACGGCGCGCGATGTCCTGGCTCTGCACCGGCTCCGCCCCTCCGTGATAGGCGACGTCGACGACGGCCTCCAGGGCCAAGGCGAGTTTCTTCGACGGCTTCAACATGAGCCTACACCTCCTTTCGGGTAACGCCTGTCAGCGTACATTGGGCACTTCAGAGCCGGTCGACCCGAAGCCTCCGGATCCACGTGCAGTTTCGGTGCCATCCACGGAAGCCTCGCCCCAGACGACCCGGGCGACGGGAGCGACGACCAGCTGCGCCACGCGCGTGGCACGTACGACCACGTAGGGTACGCGGCCGAGATTGATCAAGATCACAGAGACTTCCCCACGATAGTCGGCGTCTATCGTGCCGGGGCTGTTCAACACGGTGACGGCGTGACGCAATGCCAACCCGGAGCGCGGCCGTACCTGCGCCTCGAATCCCGCCGGCAACGCGAGGCGGATTCCGGTCGGCACCAGCGCATGCTCCGTGGGCTGCAGGACCAGCGGCGCCTCGGCCGGGACCGCCGCCAAGAGGTCGAGGCCCGCTGACTGCGGTGTGGCGTAGGCCGGTAATGGCAGGTCGGCCGCGTGCGGCAAGCGCTCGATGGCGACCCGCAGCTCACCCATCTGCCACTTCCGGCGCCAGCCTGCCTGCGATTCGATGCGCGAGTCGGCGTGCGACCGCGAGCTTGTCGAGCTCCGGCCAGACCTCGCGCTCGCCGGAGGCCGTCAGCAGCATGATCTCGTTGCTGGCGCCGCCGAACACGCCACTTCCCGGTGAGACGTCGTTGGCCAGGATCCAGTCGCAGCCCTTGCGGGCCAGCTTGGCGCGCGCCTGCTCCTCCAGATCGCCCGTCTCGGCGGCGAAGCCGATCACCAGCGCCGGGCGCCGCGAGTGCCTGGCGAGGGTGCGCAGGATGTCCGGGTTCTCGACCAGCTCCAGCGCCGGCGGCGGCGCGCCCGCTCGCTTCTTCATCTTGCGCGCCGGCGCCTGTGATGGCCGCCAATCGGCCACGGCCGCTGCGCAGACGGCGATCTGAGCCGGCAACGCCGCCTCGACGGCAGCCATCATCTCGCGGGCGGAATCGATATGCACGGTGGCGACGCCCGGCGGGTCCGGCAGGCCTACCGGCCCGCTCACCAGTGTCACCGTGGCACCCAGCTCGGCCAGCGCCTGGGCGATGGCATGGCCCTGGCGGCCTGAGGAGTGATTCGACAGGTAGCGGACCGGATCGATGGCCTCGCGGGTCGGCCCGCTGGTCACCACGGCCCGCACGCCGGTCAGCAGCCCGGCGGGCGGCGACAGGGCCGCCTCGATCGCCGCCAGGATCTCGTGCGGCTCGGCCATGCGACCGGAGCCCACCTCCCCGCAAGCCATGTCGCCGGGATTCGGCCCCACCATGCGCACACCATCCTCGACCAGCTGCGCCACGTTGCGCCGGGTCGCCGGGTGCGCCCACATCTGCTGGTTCATGGCCGGTGCGATCAGCACGGGCTTGTCCGAGGCGAGCAGCAGGGTCGACGCCAGATCACCGGCGCTGCCCGTCGCCATCTTGGCCATCAGGTCGGCCGTCGCCGGGGCCACGACGACCAGATCGGCCTCCCGCGACAGCCGGATATGCCCCATCTCGGCCTCGTCGGTGAGCGAGAACAGATCCTGGTAGACTTTCTCACCCGCGAGACTGGAGACGGCGAGCGGCGTGACGAACTCGGCCGCGGCCTTGGTGAGCACGCAGCGGAAGGCGAGCCCACGCTCCCGCCCGCGCCGGATCAGCTCCAGACACTTGTAGGCGGCAATGCCACCGCCAAT
>JAPJRA010000524.1 GCA_030824835.1 Geminicoccaceae bacterium
GAAGCTCGGCAGCGCCATGTCGAAGGGCCTGGCGAGATCACTGACCGAAGCCGGCCCGCGGCCCAGCGCCTGGATCACGGCCCGCCGCGTCGGATCGGCCAGTGCGCGGAAGGTCAGGTCGAGCGCGGCGTCCATGGCCACCTCTTAGCGATGCTCAATACTTAGGTCAACGACTAACTGTTGATCTCACGCGGCCTCGGCCTCGGCCTCCGGCCGGGCAGGGGCCTCGCCATGCGCATCGCCCCACGCCTTGAGCGCCAGCAGCACCGGCTCCAGCGTCCGGCCGCGCTCGGTCAGGCTGTACTCCACCTTGGGCGGGATCTCGGCATAGACACGGCGGGCGACCAGGCCGTCCTGCTCGAGCTCGCGCAGCTGGTTGGTCAGCATGCGCTGGGTCACGCTCGGCAGCAGGCGGCGGATCTGGTTGAAGCGCAGCGTCTCGCGCAGCAGATGCCAGAGGACGACACCCTTCCACTTGCCGTCGATGAACCGCAGCGTCGCCTCGACGGCACAGCCGGGCGAGCAGTCGAGGCGCTGGTGGCGGGGGCGCGGCATGCCGGTATCCTTTTCGATACTATGAGCAGTTTATGTGCGTTCTTGCGCATGCCGATGGTAGAGGGCATCTCGACCTCCAGCAACAGGAGGACCAATCATGCGCGCCATCGGCTATCAGACCTCGCTCCCGATCAGCGATCCCGCCTCCCTGCAGGACATCGAGCTGCCCCGACCTGTGCCCACCGGCCACGACCTGCTGGTCCGGGTCGAGGCGGTCTCGGTCAACCCGGTCGACACCAAGGTCCGCAAGCGGGCCCAGCCCGAGCCCGGCCAGTGGAAGGTGCTGGGCTGGGACGCCGTGGGCACGGTCGAGGCGACGGGCGCCGCGGCCAGCCTGTTCCGCCCGGGCGACCCGGTGTTCTACGCCGGGGCGCTTGGCCGGCCGGGGACCGACGCCGAGTATCATCTGGTCGACGAGCGGATCGTCGGCCGCAAGCCCGCCTCGCTCTCCGTCGCCGAGGCTGCGGCGCTGCCGCTGACTGCGATCACCGCGTGGGAGGCGCTGTTCGACCGGTTGGACGTGAGGAAGCCGGTACCGGGTGCCGCCAGCGCCATCCTGATCATCGGCGGCGCCGGCGGCGTCGGCTCGATCGCCACTCAGCTCGCACGGCAGCTCACCGACCTTGCCGTGATCACCACGGCCTCGCGCCCCGAGACCGCGGCCTGGAGCCGCGAGTTGGGCGCGCACCATGTCGTGGACCATGCCAGGCCGCTCGCCGGCGAGATCGAGCAGCTGGGCCTGGTCCAGCCGGCCTTCGTGTTCTCGACCACCAATACCGACGCGCATCTGGCGGAGATCGTGAAGCTGATCGCCCCGCAGGGCCGCTTCGCGCTGATCGACGACCCGGCCGCCCTCGACGTGCTGCCGTTCAAGCAGAAGAGCGTGTCGATCCACTGGGAGCTCATGTTCACCCGCTCGATGTTCGGCACCGCCGACTTGGCCGAGCAGGGCCGGCTCCTGAACGAGGTGGCGCGGCTGGTTGATGCCGGGACGCTTAAGACCACGCTGGCCGAGAGCTTCGGGACGATCTCGGCCGCGAACCTGCGCCGCGCCCATGAGCTCATCGAGAGCGGGCGGGCCAAGGGCAAGATCGTGCTCGAAGGCTGGGCCTAATTCGGCGCCGGCCTTCCCACACGGCGGCATGCACACCGCACCTCGATGCGTCCGACGAGCTCAGGCGCAGTATTTCCTGATCACTTTGCGCAGCGTCGCTGCGCTGTTGTAGCCCAGGATCGTCACCGCATCGCCCGTCGAGCCATAACGCCGCTCCAGTGTCCTGATGCTCTGACGGAAGCAGTTCTCCGTCCCGGGCGTCCCGGCGAACTTCACCTTCGGCTGGATGAATTGTCCGAAGGCTGCCGGCGACACGCCGACCGGGATCCGGCTGCCGACCACGGCGTGGCTCGCCGTGTCGATCACCGACACCGTGTTGGAGTTGTAGTTGGAGACATAGGCCTTGCTACCGTCCGGCGTGACCGCCACGCCGAGCGGCGCCAGACCGACCCCGATCGGCGAACCGATCAGAGCGCCAGTTGCCGTGTCGATCACCGACACCGTGCTGTCGCCCTGGTTGGCGACATAGGCCATGCTGCCGTCCGGCGTGATCGTCACGCCGTCGGGGTAGCTGCCGACCTCGATCGTGCCGATCACGGTGTTGGTCGCCGTGCCGATCACCGATACCGAGGCGCTGCCGTAGTTGGTGACATAGACCTTGCTGCCGTCGGGAGCGATCGCGATGCTGTAGGGATACGCACCGACCGCGATCGGGGAGCCGACCACCGTCCTGGTCGCCGTGTCGACCACCGATACCGAGGCTCCCTTGTAGCTGGTGACATAAAGCTTGTGGCCGCCCGGGGTGACCGCCAGGCCCACGGGATTGCCGCCGACGGCGATCGAGCCGACCACGGTGTTGGTCGCCGCGCTGATCACCGACACCGTGCCGGAGTAATAGTTGGCGACGTAGACCCAACGGCCACCTGGGGCGACCGCCACGCCATAGGGACCGATGCCGACCGTGATCGGAGAGCCGATCACGGCGTTGGTCGTGGTGTCGATCACCGACACCGTGTTCGAGAGATGGTTGCCCACATAGACCCTGCGACCACTCGGGTTGACCGCGAGGCCATAGGGAAGCTTGCCGACCGCGATCGGGGAACCGACGAGGGAGCTGGTCGCCGTGTTGATCACCGACACCGTGTTGGAACCGGAATTGGTGATGTACGCGTTCTGTGCATGCAATGCGACGGGTGCGATGCTGCAGGCCAGTGCAGCAGCCATCACCATCATGAGGCGCACCTTTACCGATAGACGAGTTGCGATGTATCTCATCTCTACTTCCTGCGATGGTTGAATTACCTTCCTGCCCCAGCTCGGACAGCAACCCCACCGTTGGAATCCGGCCCTGACTCAAAAAAGGCGCCGATCAGGCAAGAGCATCTCCTGCCCTATGTACATCGCCAGAAACGGTGCTACTAGCCCTTAAGGTTACGTTAGGGAGGAGGATATGCGACCTTACATATATGCCGCCGTGGGCCTTTTGCTGTACAGCTGGCCAGCATTGGCAAACAATCCGAGCGGAACCTTCCGCGGCACGTACTCCTGCAACCCCGGTCAAGGAGTGACCGGTGATACCTCGACCTTCATCGTCGACCACAAGAACAATGTGAAATTGATCCAGGTTGTCTATCCGATCCCTGGTGGAAATGTTTTTCCAACCGGAGCATTCGAACTACAAGGCAAATATAACCCGAAAAACAGGACATATACCTTCCATAGTGTAACGAAGCTTGGTAACGATGGCTATTGGATACCGGCGACGCTGCCGAACATTCATGTCCTGAGCAAAGACGGCAAGACGATGAAGCGGATTATCGTGAATTTCGGCTGTACGCAGGACAAGCCTTACGATCGCCTCCGTTCCGTCACCCCCCTGCCTCCACCGAGTCCACCTGCAGCCAGCACGGTGCTGAAAGGGCAGTCGTAGCGCCCTGCCGAATTGCAGCGCCACGCGGCGCGCGCCGGCGTGAGGGAATGCCCGTAGCGCCGGTCGCCGACACCTCGGGATGCATATATCTGGTTTTTGTAGGCTGGAGGCTCAATGCGTCGATTCTGCGTGGTGCTCTTACCTGAGCTGTCGGATGATGCCATGGAGCTACCGGACGGCTCTACACTGGCCCGCTATACAGTGCTGCGTGCCGGC
>JAPJRA010000525.1 GCA_030824835.1 Geminicoccaceae bacterium
GCCGCGCCGCCTGCAGCACGGTCTCGTGCGCCTCGCGCCCGGGAATCGAGGCGCGGCCGTCGAAGCAGATCGCCCGCGTGATCGCCTCGACCAGGCTGATGTCCTCCGGATCGAACCCGCTGAGATCGGGCTTGCTCAGCGACACCAGCAGGTCCGGCTCGCGATCGCCGACGCGGGCCCGCTGCGCCACGAGCCCCTTGCGCTCGAGCTCGCGCAGCACCGCCTCGAGCGGGCGCGCCCACGGCCCGCTCCGGTTGCGGACGTAGGTGGCACCGGTGGCCACCCGGTCGTGGGTCAGGTACAGGTTGCGGTCGACGTACCAGAGAATGCGATTGAGCCGCTCGAGCCCCAGCACGCGCGGATCCTCGCAGATCCAGCACACATATTGCACCAGCGTTTCGAAACGACGCCGTCGAAACGGATGGTGCTGGCGGAACACGATGTCGGGTACATCGCCGGCATAGTCTTGTTGGCGCATGGCCCGGTCGACCTTCTAACCAGTTGGTTGGCTGCACCCAATCGTCAGGGTCTGCACCTTACTCAACCGGGCACGGAACCGTCGCCATGGCCGCCGTCCATGCGGCCCGCCGGGCCATCCCCGCGGCCTCGGGCGGCCCGTAGCTGACGGCGGCGCAGCGCCGCCCGCGCCATGGCCAGGCCGCAAGCGCCATAGAACGGCGCCGCGTACAGCAGCGCCGCGGTGTACTCGACCAGCACGCGGCTTCGGGTCGGCACGGCGGCGGATCTGGCCATGACGACGCTGCGCGGCACTATCCTCGCCCCGACGACCCGCACCGCGCCCGGCTGCCGCGAGGCTCGGCGCATGGGCGGCAAGGCACGGGTGAGATAGCCGAGCTCATGAATCGACAGCATGCGGCATGATCCTTTATTCGCGCTGAGCCTTGGGTGGCGACCATCCGCCGGTCGCCGCGGCAGCTCCGCGGACGCAGTTGTCTCGCCATGCCGTGGTGCCCATCGCCCCCGCGTTTGTCAAAGTCACGATGGAAGTAGAGCCTAGCGCAACCCCGGCTCCGCCTACTCCGATCGTGGTAACGCCCACCCCGGCGTTAGGTTGCGCTGCCGCCCGCCGCGTCGGCGCTCAGCCCGGCTGCCCGCCCAAAGGTGGCACCAGCCATTCGGCCAGGGCCGGTCCGGCCGCTCCCAGGGCTGCTGCCAGCCACGGCAGGCCCGTCTCCGCCGCCGCCGGCAAGGTCCAGGGCGGGTTGATCACGATCACCCCCGCGGCCGTCATCCCGTGCCCCGGCGCATCGGGCCGCAGGCCCAGCTCGATGCGGAACTGACCGGGCATCCCGGCCGCGCGCAGGGCCGCCAGCAATGCCTCCGTCCGCGCCCGCTCGATCACCGGGTACCAGAGCAGGAAGGTCCCGGTGCGGAAGCGCCGATGCGCCTGCGCCAAGGCCTCGACCACGTCGCGGTAGTCGCTCTTCACCTCGTAGCTGGGGTCGACCAGCACCACCGCCCGCCGCTCCAGTGGCGGCATCCGCTCCACCATGACGGCGAGCCCGTCGGCACGGACGACCTGCTCGCGCGGCTCGCCCGGCGCGCTGGCGGCGAGCACCCCGTGATCGGTGCCGTGCAGCTCGACCAGCTCGAGCCGGTCCTGCGGCCGCAGCAGCACGCGCGCCAGCGCCGGCGAGCCCGGATAGTGGCGCAGCTCGCCGCCCGGATTGGCGGAGCGGACCAGATCCAGATAGGGCGCCAGCAGCTCCGGCGCCGGTCCCGCCGCCGCCAACGCCCTCTCGATGCCGGCCCGGTACTCGCCGGTCTTCTGCGCCATCGGCATGTGCAGGAGGTAGCTGCCCGCCCCCGCATGCGTGTCCAGCACGTAGACGGGCTTGGGCTTGCGCACCACATGGCGCAGCACGTGGACCAGGATCGCATGCTTGATGACGTCGGCGAAGCTGCCGGCGTGGAAGGCGTGACGGTAGCTGAGCATCTGGTCCCCCGGGCTGGCCCCGTGCGACGCACTATCCCGGACACGGCCGCCCTGCTAGGAAATCCGGCATGAGCTTCTGGCATGAGAAGACCCTCGCGCAGATGTCCGAGGCGGAGTGGGAATCGCTCTGCGACGGCTGCGGCCTGTGCTGCCAGATCCGCGTCGAGGACGAGGACACGGGCGAGATCGCCCTCTCCGACGCCGCCTGCCGCCTGCTCGACCTCTGCACCCACCGCTGCTCGGACTACCCGAACCGCAAGCGGAAGGTCCCCGACTGCGTGAAGATCACGCCGGCCAACGTCCGCTCGCTGAACTGGCTGCCCTACAGCTGCGCCTACCGGCTCCTCGAGTTCGGCATGGACCTGCCCGAATGGCACCACCTGGTCTGCGGCGACCGCGAGCGCGTCCACACGGAAGGCCCCTCGATGCGCGGCGAGCTGGTCAGCGAGGACGAGGTCGACTGGCCGGAGTGAGCGGGCAGCCAGGGGATGCCGTGGCGTGGTGCGGGGTAGCCACCCTGGTCAGGCCGCGGCGCTGGGATGCCACCCGTCGGACCTCTCCACGAAATACTGTGGGAAATCGACAATGTTCAGCTCCGCCAGATCCTCAGCGAGCTGCAGAAGATCGACGTCGTCGGCCTCCCGACCCAGATAGAATGCCCGGATACAAAGGTCCGATGCGCCGTTGATCTCGGTCTGACCCTTCTCCCAACGGGCGACGGTCTGCGTGTCGCACCGCAGTTTCCTCGCCAGGTCGGCCTGCGTGACCCCGAGCATCTTGCGCAGGAACTTGATCTCTTTGGCGCCTAACAGCCCGTTGTGTCGGGCGATGTTCCTGGCGATCGCTCGATGTAGCCCGTCCACGTCCTCGACGCTGACGCCGGCCCCGTGCGCCGTTTCATGGAGCGTGTACCCGTTGAGGAGGTACACGTTGTCGAGACCGCACTGCCGGTAGTGCAGTGGCTCACCAGCTTCCGGCTGCCTGCCTCGGGCGAACGTGCGCCTCGTCGTCATCGCCGGTCTTCCCACTCAACGGTTTTGAGGAACAGCAGACCGTCGAGCAGGATGATGGTGACCACGCCGACGTCGCGAACTCCTCTCAATCGTTTCACCACCTTGCATTGCCATTCCCATTCCTGGTCTTCGTCGGGACGTCGAGAACCACGCCCGTTTTGAGCACCTCGATGACCTCTCTGTCGGAGAGGTCGCGCTCGTCCATGCGTTCGAGTGCATGGTTGCTGAAGATGATCTTGTCCGAGTCCTGTGCGGTGCCGCGAATGATGGCCTCGGCCCGTGAGGCGGTCATCCGGAGCGGCAGAACGACCGCACGCGGCGGCGCGGGTCACTTGGTCATGGATCTATCAATATGATAGGCTAACCGCCTAATTCAATGATCATCTCCGTGATGAAGGTGCCAAGGGTTTGTCGTCTGCACTCAGTGACGCTGTCCCCGCACCGCGCCATCTCGTCAGTGTTGAAGCCCGGCACCACGGATCAAACTCACCCTTCGCCAGATGGCCTCTTACCATCGCACCTGTACTCTGGCGGCATGCCTGATATCGCGACCACCTGCTTGGCCCGTAGGCGCACCAAGTTGGCCGGCTAGACCGAAGCGCTTGACGCCACGCTCTCGCAGCTCAGGAATGAGTAGGTACACTTAAACGCCGCGACCAGCATCGTGTGCCTGGGCATCGTCCCCGAGGCGATCTACCCGAAGAAGCCCACCGCTAGGGGTTGGGTCTAATACCAACCGTCCTAGTTAGTGACCGGTTTTGCCCAGGTGCGGGTGGTGATG
>JAPJRA010000526.1 GCA_030824835.1 Geminicoccaceae bacterium
ATCTTCCTCCTACAAGCCGGCGATCCTCTCCAACGGTGCCCGGACCATGGTCCCGCCGCACATCGGCGTCGGCACGCGGGTGGTGATCATGACCGAGGACGGCTCCTACGTCGAGCGCGCCAAGGACTGACGGCAGCGTGCGCCCGGCGCGGGCGCGGGGCTCGGGTTCGTTCTGCGCGACCTCGACCGCGGCACAAGGCGGCTTCCGTCGGGTTCGTTTGCTTGACCGGCCAGGGCTTCGCGGCGGCAGCGACCTGCCGCGACGGCTCTCGGGTTCGTTTGGCGCTCCAGCCGATGCCGGCGCCGTCGGGTTTGGGCATGCGTTTTCCGGCAGCGTCGCCCCCACGCTGGGACGGTGCGGGTTCTCGGGTTCGTTTCGCCAGACCTCCATGGCTCTCGGGTTCGTTCGTGCACAGCCGATCGAACGCCGACGTGGCGACGATGGGACGGCTCGGGTTCGCTCGTGCGCGGCACATGGCATGGCGGGAACGGGTCCATCAGCGTGACAGCGGTCAGCACCGTAAGCGCCGCGAGTTTATATGACTTTGATCCTACAGCAAAGTGCCCGCATCGAAGTCGCGCCTGCACGCATGTACGGCCTGGTCGACATTGCCGTCTTGGACAACCATCGCCAGAAACTCACCTCAGGATCGCAGCATGAAGATCAGCTCGGTCGAACCGTTCATCCTGCACGTACCGATCAACCGGTCGTCCATTTCGGACTCGACGCATACCATCAGCCACTGGGGGGTGGTCGGCGCCAGGATCGTCACCGACAACGGTCTGGTCGGCTACGGCTATACCGGCACGCATGCCCATCTCGAGTCGGACCGGCTGGTCACCTCCTGCATCGCCAACATTTATGCGCCGCTCCTGCAGGGGGAGAACGCGCTGGACGGCGACAGGCTGTGGCTGAAGCTGGCGCGCTACCCGGCCGTCCAATGGGTGGGCCGGGCCGGCATCACCCACATTGCACTGGCCGCCGTCGACATCGCGCTGTGGGACCTGCGGGCCAAGGCCGCGAACATGCCGTTGTGGCAGCTGCTCGGCGGTGCCACAACGGAGAGGCTCGAGGCCTACAACACCGATATCGGCTGGCTCTCGATCGGCAAGGACGAGCTCGTCGACGGCTGCAGGCGATCCATCGAGCAGGATGGTTTCCGCCGGCTGAAGATCAAGGTCGGCCACGACGACCCGATCGTCGATGTCGAGCGGTTCGAGGCCGTGCGCAAGGCGGTGGGGCCGCACGTGACCATCGCGGTCGATGCCAACGGCAAGTGGGATCTGCCCACCTGCCAGCGGTTCTGCGCCCGCGCCGAGGCTCTGGACGTCTTCTGGTTCGAGGAGCCGATGTGGTACGACGACGTCGCCTCGCACACGGCCCTGGCGCAGTCCACTCCCATCCCGATCGCACTCGGCGAGCAGCTCTATACCCTGGACGCGTTCAACAGCTTCATCGGCGCCGGTGCGGTCCACTACGTCCAGCCCGACGTGACCAGGGTGGCCGGCATCACGGAGTATATCCAGGTAGCCCACACCGCCCACGCCCGACGCCTGCCCGTCGTCGCGCATGTCGGCGACATGGGGCAGGTGCACGTGCATCTGTCCTACTGGCATGCCGCGACGAGCATGCTCGAGTACATTCCGTGGATCAAAGACTGCTTCGTCGAGCCCATCGAGGTGGTCGACGGCCACTATGTGCGGCCACAGATGCCGGGTGCAGGCTGCACGCTGACCGAGCGGGCCGTCGCGGACTTCGGCAAGAGCTTGTAGAGGACCAGCGGCAAGGTCAGTGCGTGCGATTACCGGCCGACGCCTATTCGGCGGCCTGACGTACCCGCATCGCCGGCGAGCCACGCAGCAGGCCCTCCGTGCTCACGTCCTCGTCGAGGTCGGGCCAGTGGATGCCGTAACCGGCGCCGGCCGGCTCCCAACGCGCACGCTGAGTCGGCGTCGCGTCCAACAAGCGCGGGAACCAGGCAAGCGGGACGGAGATGGTGCGGCCGTCCATCAGGCCGATGCTCAGTGTGTCGGCGTCGATCCGGACGTCGCGCACCCGCTCGTCGGCGCTAGGCGCCAAAATACCCATTCCGTGCCTCCAGAAAGGCCACCTGACGCTGCCGGACGTGGGACAATAGCTCCGCCATTTCCTTTGCCGCGAAACTGACATCACGCGCCAGCGCGACCGGTTGCAGCCAGAACTTGGCACTACAGGCGCGGGCGTCGACGTGGATATGCGGCGGCTCGTTCGGCTCATGGCTGTAGAGATAGAAGCGGTACCCCCGCCAGCGCTCGATCGTCGGCATGCTGTCAAGGCTGACGTGCCACACAGGGCGGGTCAAGCGGGTGGAATGCGGCAGAAAACAAACTCTCCGGTGCGCGGCCAACTCAACTACTCGTCCCTCACCCGCCGGGAAAGGGCGAGGACAGCAGCGGCTGGCTCGCGTCCGTGTTCAGGATGCCCCGGCGCAGCAGGAAGTCGACCGCGCGGCGCCAGGCTTCCTCGGTGTCGCCGCGCAGCGAGACGGCGCCCCGGCGGAGTGTCTGCTGGGTCGCGACGTCGAGCAGCCAGATGTGCAGGGACGAGATCAGGGTCGAGGTCTTGTGGATGACGGTGATCGCCACGGCGTCGGCGCCGGCGGCGCGGGCGGGGGCGCGCCAGCAGCCGTCGCAGCGATAGACCGGGTGCTTATCGCCGGGCTGGCCGTTGGCGGACGGCAGCTCGATCTCGCGATACTGGCCCGAGGCGGCGAGCTGCCGGGCGAGCTCGTGGGTCACGGCTGCCACCCGCTCCGGCCATTGCGGGTTCGGCGGCTCACCGCTGGTGTCGGCGATCTCGATCGGGAACACGGCCACCAGCGGCAGCGGCGCATCCGGGGCCAGGGTCGCGCGTGCTGCACTTGCCGGCAGGGTGGCTGCCAAGAGCAGCAGGACAGGGCTGGCGAGCCGGGCCAAGGTCCTGATCGTCATCGTCATGCGCCTCCCGATCGGCTGAATTATCGCCCGCGCGGCGGCCGCCGCCAAGCGTTCGGGCAGGCTGACGGCGATGGCCCGATCCGCTATGGGTGGGATGGCAAAGGAGCCTGCGGTGACCGTCCCAGCCAGCAACCCCGTTCCTCCGTCGCCGGGCTGAGCGCGCATTCTGGCGTCCTGGCAGTTCTGGGCGGTGCTGTCGGCGATGTTCGCGGCGCTGACCGCGATCTTCGCCAAGATCGGCGTCGAGAAGGTAGGCTCGGACTTCGCGACCTTCATCCGCACGGTGGTCATTCTCGTGGTGCTGACCGGCATCCTCACCCTGACCCGCGGCTGGCAGCCGTTCGAGTCGGTCCCGCGCCGGACCTACCTGTTCCTGCTGCTGTCCGGTCTCGCCACCGGCGGCTCGTGGTTGTGCTATTTCCGGGCGCTGAAGATCGGCGACGCCGCCCGGGTGGCCCCGATCGACAAGCTCAGCGTCGTGCTGGTGGCGGTGTTCGGCGTGGTCTTCCTGGGCGAGCGGCTGTCCGGGGCCAACTGGGCGGGCGTGGCGCTGATCGCGGCCGGCGCGGTGCTGGTGGCGTATCGGGGGTGAGACGGAAGCCGCGCACGTGGAGCTGATCGTCGCCAATGCCAGGCTGCCCGACGGGGGCAGCGAGTCGCCGGTCGACATCGGCATCGCGGGCGGGCGGATCGTCGCCATCGGTCGCGGGCTGCCCGGCGACGTGCCGCGGCTCGATGCGGGCGGGCGGCCCGCGACC
>JAPJRA010000527.1 GCA_030824835.1 Geminicoccaceae bacterium
GCGGATCATCGACAGCATGCAGGCCATAGAGCTGGCCGAAGGTCGGCTTGGCGGCGCAGATCCCGTGGCGGGTAGCGTTCATGGCCGAGCGCGCCTTTCCCTTCGGCGGTGACGGGACCGGTGGCGCGAGGGGGCGAGGCTGCGGGGGCGTCAGCATGGGGATCGGTGGGCATGGGCCGGCTCCGGCGAGGGTGGACCGGCCAGTCTATCGGGCGAATGGCTGGAAATGTCAAGGAATATGAGCCTACTCCAACGACAGTGCGCGAGATCAGCCCCGCATCTCCCTGTCCATCTCGACGTCGTCGAGATCGCCGTGGATCACGATCCTGCCGTGATTGCGGCCGAAGAATCCTCGCGTCGGCCGCTCGATGGGCCGTAATTCCGCGACCGGCTTGCCGTGCCTGGTCACGGTGATCGTCTCGCCCGTGGCGGTGACCTCGGCTATCAGCTTCAGGCACCGGGCCTTGAACTCGGACGCCTTGACGATGCGGTTGGCCATCCTGCTCACCCTGTTCAGGCTAGGATCGAAGCATGGGCCGATGGGATGCTGCGGGTCAAGGCAAGCCAAGCGCGATGACGGGGCCTGTCACGGCCACCCTGTGGTGCTTGCCGAAGGCGGAACCCGTTGCGATTCGGCGCCATATGGCGCTTGCTCCCGTTATACCCTGTCGCCGATCGGAGATCGGCCATTCTCCAGGACTTCCACCATGGCCGCAGGCACACCGCGCGAGCCCGTCGAGGCCCGGCTCGTCAAGCAGGGCAACGGCACCGGCGTGACGCTGACCCGCGAGGTGCTGGAGGCTGCCGGCATGGAGCGCGGCGAGGTGGTGCACATCACGGCCTCCAAGGGGCGCATCGTGCTCGATCGGGTGGACGGCAAGCGCTCGCGGGTGATGGCCGCCTACCGGGAGGTGGCGGCGCCCTACCGGCACACGCTGGCAGCCCTCGCCAGGTGAGGGAGCCGGGCTGGTTGGAGTTGGAGGAAGGGCTGGAGGTGCACGCCGATCCGCTCGATCGGCACGGTGGTCTGCCGGGGGTGCGCGACGAAGGACTGCTGGCGTCGGCCCTCGCCCGGCCGGTCAATCTCCTGGGCTACCGGCCCGACGTCGGGCCGTTCCGCCTCGCCGCCGCCTACGCGTTCGGCATCGCTCGCAACCACGCCTTCATCGACGGCAACAAGCGCGTGGCAATCGTGGCGGCGGTCACGTTTCTCTTGTTCAACGGACGGCGACTGGACGCCGCCGAGCGCGAGGCCGAGCACATGATGCTGCAGCTCGCGGCTGGGAAGATCGATGAGGACGTGTTTGCCGACCGGCTCGATCGCAACACGCTGCCGGCCGGCTGATGGCCGTCGGCACCGGCGGTGGAAGAGTTTGCGCACTTGCCAGGCTGGGGCGAGCTTACCCGGCGCAGACGTGAATCAATCGATAGATATACACTAGATTGTCATGCAACTCAGCAGAAGCAGCATATCACCCAATGGACGCTGATCATCTAAAAATTGTACCCGGCACGGTCAACTATTGAGATTACTTATCAACTTGCTCACTTCTTTCGTACATAAATTTACGCAATTCACTAACTAACTCTATTTGGTATTTATCTAGTTCTTGACATTTTTCAATAGTCTTTGATATATTTGCAAATTCATCTGTTGGATTAGATGATATTTCAATAAGCGCTAGTAGTTTCTGCTTCTCATTTGTGGCAGAGTTTTTTGCATATTTGACTGCATTCTGCCAATTATTCATTATACCAGTTGAGTATAAAAGCCACGCAGCCGCCATATATCTCCCATTTCCTTGAGCTTCTGCCTCAATAGCTGCATTTTGTTTTCCAGAATATTTTATAGCTTCTGATAGCGCATAAATATTACCTCCGCAAATCGATAGTCTATCGGCTATTTGATATACAGCTGCCTTATCCGTGTCTGATATAGAATCAGCATTTGCATGTACACTAGTCACAAAAGGGAATATCAAGAATGCTTTTAGTAATATTATAGACATCAAATCAAAATTGATGGATATATCGAATTTTTTCCATCTATTATAGAGGAAACCCCCGATCATTGATACCCTCTCTCATCATCATTTAGATAAGGCTGCCGTTCCATTTCAAGAGAATGGCCCAGTGCCCTAACGGAGGCAGAATGCCTGCAATAATTTTCTACCCAGAGTGGAAAACCTTGTCAAGACATACTTGACTGAATCCCAAGCATATCCTTCCACCAGCTTGCCCTTGACCACAGCCACTGCACGGCATCTCCACTGTACCATCGCACGAATGTACCAGATGCCCAAAAGATGCACGATGACGCCTGCGACGCCCTTCAGCTGAAAGCGGGCGCCCTTCGATCCCCGCCGAACGCGATCAGCTGGTCGCAGGCGGCGAGGTGGGCTCTGCCGAAGATCTCCAGCAGGAAGCCCGGGACCGTAAATCGCACCCGATTCCGCGCAGGCGTCTATCCTGTGTCGGAACCTGGACAACCTGCCGCGCCTTGGGATTAGCTGCTCCATGGCTGGGATGAAGGAGGCACCATGACACCCACGATCCACCACGACACGCTGGAGGCGAACGGTGCCCGTCTCCACTATGCCCGCACCGGCGAGGGCCCGCCCATCGTGCTGCTGCACGGGTGGCCGGAGTTCTGGCTCACCTGGGAGCCGGTGATGGTGCGGCTGGCCGACCGGTTCGAGCTGATCGCACCCGATCTGCGCGGGTTCGGGGCCAGCCCGAAGCCGGACGAGGGGCCGTCCGACCGGGCCGGGCCGGAGGTGCATGCGGCGGACCTGCTGGCGCTGCTGGACCATCTGGCGCTGGGTCAGGTCGGGATCGCCTGTCACGATGTCGGCGCCTATGTCGCGCAATCCTTCGCGCAGGCGCATGCCGAACGCCTGACCCGTCTGTTCTTCTTCGACTGCCCCTATCCCGGCATCGGCGCCCGCTGGGCCGAGCCCTCGCATCTGGCCGAGATCTGGTACCAGTCGTTCCACCAGAAGCCATGGGCCGCGGCCCTGATCGGCTCGTCGCGCGAGGCCTGCCGGATCTATTTCGGCGCCATGCTCCGGCACTGGGCCGCGGGCAACCCGGCAGCGTTCGACGGCACAGTGCTGGAGGCGTGGGTCGACAACTTCCTCGAGCCCGGCAACCTGCAGGGCGGCTTCGACTGGTACGTGAGCAACCACGCCGCCCGCATCGCCGCGATGCGGGGCGAGACGCCGCCGAAGCCGCCGATCACGGTCCCGACCTGCGTCCGCTGGGGTGCGCTCGACCCGGTGCTGAAGGTGGCGTGGGCCGACCGGCTGGGCGAGTATTTCACCGACCTCGACTTCGCGCCGCTGGACGGGCTCGGCCATTTCCCGCACCGCGAGGACCCGGACCGTGCGGCGGCCGAGATCGGCGCGTGGTTCGGCGGCGCCTAGCGCCGCTCACTGCAGGCCCGCATCCAGGCTGCAGACACGCCGCAGCTTGTCGGGGTTGCGGGTGATGTAGACGGCGGTGATGCGGCCGTCCTCGATGGCGAATGCCGTGGTCTGCAGCACCCCGTCGCGCTCGCGGCTGACATAGCCGGGCAGGCCGTCGATCCAGGCGGGTGCGACGAGGACCGGCGGCCGGTCGGCGAGCTTGCGGCGCAGGCCGGCATAGAGCCGCAGGACGCGCTCCAGGCCCACGATCGGGTTGCGGAAGGCCCACGCCTTGCCGCCGCCGTCGGAGCGGATCGTC
>JAPJRA010000528.1 GCA_030824835.1 Geminicoccaceae bacterium
CAGGTAGACCACCCCGCCGCCCGCGTGGTCGTGCAGCGTCGCCATGAAGCGGTGGCGGGCATCGAACGGGATCTCGTCGCGGCGCGGCAGCCGCCCGCGTGTCGCCTCGGGCGCATGGCCGGCCTTGGCGGCGAAGGCCACCAGCGCCCCCTCCATCGGGTCGCCGTCGACCGCCCAGCCCTCGTCCGCCTGCCGCAGCTGGGCGTCGTTGCAGAGCAGCGCCGCCAGCGCCAGCTCGCCCAGCGCCCCGTCTGCACCAGGGCCCACCGGCGCGTCGCGGGCCGTGATGCCGCCCTCGGGCGCATAGCCCACGCCCGAGACCTCGAACGCCCCGTCCGCCGCCACCACCGCCTGCACCGTCATCTCGTTGCGGGTCAGCGTGCCGGTCTTGTCCGAGCAGATCGTGGTGACCGAGCCCAGGGCCTCCACCGCCGGCAGCCGGCGGACGATGGCGTGGCGGGCGGCCATGCGCTGGACACCGATGGCCAGTGCTATGGTCATCACCGCCGGCAGCCCCTCCGGGATCACCGCCACGGCGAGCCCGACCACCGCCATGAACGCCTCGTCCACCGGGTAGCCGCGCAGCAGCACCGCGAACGCGAAGACGAGCGCGGAGCCGCCCAGCGTGATCCAGGTGATCTGGCGGGCGAACCGGTCCATCTGGCGGATCAGCGGCGTCCGCGGCGGCTCGACGCCATGCAGCAGGCGGCCGATCCGGCCGAGCTCGGTGGCGCCGCCGGTGGCGACCGCGATGCCCGTGGCGCTGCCGCCAGTGACGAACGTGCCCGAGAACAGCATCGGCCGCCGGTCGCCCAGTGCGGCGTCGGCGGCCACCGGCGCCGGGTCCTTGTCGACCGGCACCGATTCGCCGGTCAGCGCCGCCTCCTCGACGCGCAGGTTGCGGGCCCGGACCAGGCGCAGATCGGCCGGCACGCGGTCGCCGGCCTCGAGCAGGACGAGGTCACCCGGGACGATAGTCAGGGCCGGCACGGTCAGGCGGCGGCCGTCGCGCAAGACCGAGGCGTCGGGGTCGATCATGGTGCGGATCGATTCCAGCGCCGCCTCGGCCCGCCCTTCCTGGACGAAGCCGATGACGGCGTTGAGCACGACCACGGCCAGGATCACCAGCGCGTCGACCCCGTGCCCGATCAGCGCCGCGATCGCCGCCGAGCCCAGCAGGACATAGATCAGGAGGTTGTGGACCTGCAGGAACAGGCGCAGCAGCGCCGAGCGTCGCGGTGGGCTCGGCAGGCGGTTTGGGCCGTGCGCGGCAAGGCGGCCAGCGGCCTCGGCGGCGGTGAGGCCGTGCGGAGTCGCCGCCAGGCCGGCCATGGCCTCGCTCGCCGGCATCGCATGCCAGGCGCGGTCAATCGCAGGTTGTTCATCCATGAGTCGCCAGTCTTACCCGTTACCGGTGATCGAGGTAAGGTGCGGGCGACGGACCGCCGCACGACCCGCCGGGCCGTGCGGCGCGCTCTAGGCCGCTATGCCGCCGCCTGCAGCTCGCTCTCGACCGGGGCACCCGTCTTGGCCTTGACCTCGTCGAGGCTGACACCGGGCGCCAGCTCGATCGCGACGAAGGCCGTGCCAGTCTTGCGCGTGACCTTGAACACACCGAGCTCGGTGATTACCAGGTCGACCACGCCCGCGCCGGTCAGCGGCAGGTCGCAGCGCTGCAGCAGCTTGTGGGTGCCGTCCTTGGCCGCGTGCTCCATCGTCACCACGACCCGCTTGACCCCGGCCACCAGGTCCATGGCCCCGCCCATGCCCTTGATCATCTTGCCCGGGATCATCCAGTTGGCGAGGTCGCCGTTCACCGCCACCTGCATCGCCCCCAGGATCGAGAGGTCGATGTGCCCGCCGCGGATCATGGCGAAGCTGTCGGCCGAGCTGAAGTAGCTGGTCTTGGCGAGCTCGGTGATCGTCTGCTTGCCGGCGTTGATGAGATCCGCGTCCTCCTCGCCCTCGAACGGGAACGGCCCCATGCCCAGCATGCCGTTCTCGCTCTCCAGCGTCACCTCGACCCCCGGCGGGATGAAGTTCGCCACCAGCGTCGGGATGCCGATGCCCAGATTGACGTAGAAACCGTCCTCGAGCTCGCGTGCGGCGCGCGCCGCCATCTCGTCCCTGCTCCAGGCCATCCTGGTCTTCCCTTTCCCTGCTCAGGCCGCGCGCTTGCGGACGGTACGCTGCTCGATCCGCTTCTCGTAATTGCGGCCCTGGATGATCCGGTCGACGTAGATGCCCGGCGTGTGGATGTGGTCCGGGTCAATCGTGCCGGGCTCGACCAGCTCCTCGACCTCGACGACGCAGACCTTGCCCGCGGTCGCTGCCATTGGGTTGAAGTTGCGCGCCGTCTTGCGGTAGACGAGGTTGCCCTCGTGATCACCCTTCCACGCCTTGACGATGGCGAGGTCGCAGACGATGCCGCGCTCCATGACGTAGGTCTCGCCGTCGAACTCGCGCTCCTCCTTGCCCTCGGCGATCAACGTGCCGACGCCGGTCTTGGTGAAGAAGGCCGGGATGCCGGCGCCGCCGGCGCGGATCCGCTCGGCCAGCGTGCCTTGCGGGTTGAACTCGACCTCGACCTCGCCCGCGAGGTACTGCCGCGCGAACTCCTTGTTCTCGCCGACATAGGAGCTGATCATCTTCTTGATCATGCGCCGGTCGAGCAGCTTGCCCAGGCCCCAGCCATCGACGCCGCAATTGTTGCTGGCGACGGTCAGCCCCTTGACCCCACTCTCCACGATGGCGTCGATCAGGTTCTCCGGTATCCCGCACAGGCCGAACCCACCGGCCACGATCGTCATGTCGTCCCGCAGGAGGCCAGCCAACGCCTCCACCGCGTTACTGCGGACCTTCTTCATCGCATCCCTCCCGCAACCGTGCCGTGCCTCAACCACCGGACTCCATCACTATCGGCAAGCGGAGCGCAACCACCACGGCCCGCCGCCATGCTCGACCGCGGGCGCACTGTTCCGCCCCATGGGAGGCGCTGTCAACGCCCTCCCCGCCGCCGTTGCCGGCGGCCTTGCGCGCGTGTTAACGACAGGCAGGGTGCCTGCGCAAGGATGGACGCCGATGTGGAACACGGGTTCAGTCTCGAGAACGTTGCCGTGGCGATGCCGTCCGGTCGCCGCCATCGCCGCGGCGGCCATGGTCGCAACGGCGGCCATCCCGGCGCAGGCCGGCAACAGCTGGGCCCTGCCACTGCTCGGCGGTGCCGTGGGCGGCTATGCGATCAGCAGCTTCGTCAACTCGCGCAAGTCCCAGCCGCCGCCACCGCCGGTACATCATACCGCACCCCGGCCGGTGGCACCGGCGCCCAGCCCGGTGGCGTCGACCGAGGCCCGACTCCAGCAGCTCGACCAGCTGGCGGCCGGCGGCTACATAACCAAGGCCGAGTACGCGCAACGCCGGCAGGCGATCCTCGACACGCTCTGACCAGCCGGCGCTGACCAGCGCCGGGAATATGGACCATGGAACCGTCCGGACCCTGGCGCCAGGCTCCCGCCTCGAGCCGCCGACCAATCGCCACCATGCCACGACCGACGGCGGCGATCAGGCGAACGGGACGCGCGATCGATCATCCAGCCGGCAGTCGCGTGTGGCGGGCGTCGCGATCCCGCTCGCCAACCGCCGGGCCAGGCGCGACGCTTGGGCTCCGAAACCCGGCTATTTCGTCGAGGCCGTCTTGGGCTCGTGCGGGGCGA
>JAPJRA010000529.1 GCA_030824835.1 Geminicoccaceae bacterium
GCATCGGCCGGCCGGCCGGGCTGGAGCTTGCCGCATGAGCCGCCACGTCGCCGTGCTGCTGGGCGGCAGCTCCGCGGAGCGCGAGGTCTCGCTGGTTTCGGGCGAGGCCTGCGCGCAGGCGCTGGAAGATCGTGGCTACCGCGTCACCCGCATCGACGCCGGCGCCGACCTGCCCGAGCTGCTGGTGCGGGCGCGGCCCGACGTCGTCTTCAACGCACTGCATGGCCGCTACGGCGAGGATGGTCGGGTGCAGGGCCTGCTCGACCTCCTGGCCATTCCCTACACGCATTCCGGGGTGCTGGCGTCTGCCCTGGCCATGGACAAGCCCATGGCCAAGCGGGTCTTCGCCAGCGTCGGCCTGCAATGCCCACCGGGCGTCGAGACCAGCTGGGCGGAGCTGCTGGCCGAGCCGCCGCTGGCCCCGCCTTTCGTCGTCAAGCCGGCGGCCGAGGGCTCGAGCGTCGGCGTGATCATCGTGCCCGACGGCGATCTGCGCCCGCTCACAGATCGGAACGATGTCGACCTCGACTGTCGCCTATTGGTTGAGCGCTATGTGCCTGGCCGCGAGCTGACCTGCGCCGTGCTCGGCGACGAGCCGCTGGCGGTGACCGAGATCCGCCCCAACGACGGCTTCTATGATTACCGCGCCAAGTATACCGAGGGCTTCGCCTCCCATTTCGTGCCCGCTCCCCTGTCGCCAGACCTGTATGAACAGGTGATGGCGGCGGCGCTCGACGCACACCGTGTGCTGGGCTGCCGCGGTGTCAGCCGGGCCGATTTCCGGCTCGACCCCGACCTCGCCGAGGCCGGGCTGTACCTGCTTGAGGTCAACACGCAGCCGGGGATGACACCGCTGTCCCTGGTGCCCGAGCAGGCAGCCTATCGTGGCATTGCATTTGCTGAACTTGTGGTTCGTCTGGTGGAGTGGGCCCGATGCGACAGGTGAGCCGTATCGCGCGACAGGGCAGACGCGGCGCCCAGCGCAAGCCGCCGCCACGGCTGTGGTCGATGCGCCTGCGGCGGGCAGGTCTGGTGCTGCTGGGTCTGGGCGCGGTCGGCCTCGGTGCCACGGCGCTGTGGAACTCGGCACCGGCAGCCCGCCTCGCGGAGGATATGCAAAGCAAGCTGATTGCGGCCACCGCGGACGCTGGCTTCGTCGTCACCCGCGTCTATAGTGAAGGAAGAACGCTGGCGGACGAACGGAGCCTTGCCGCGGCGCTTGCACCCTACTATGGAAAACCTATACTAACAGTTGATCTCAATGAGTTGAAATCTCGCGTCGAGAAAGTGTCCTGGGTGCGTCGTGCAAGTGTGGGCCGGAGGCTTCCGGATACGATCTGGGTCCGCCTGGAGGAACATCGGCCCATTGCGCGCTGGGTCGATGGAAATCAGCAAGTGCTGGTGAGCGATGCCCATGAGGTGGTGCGGGTGCAGGATGCGGCCAAGTATACTCAGCTGCCCCTGCTGTTCGGCAAGGGTGCCGCCGATCGGGCCGAGGAGCTGCTCCAACTCGTGGCACGGGAGCCCGATTTGGTAGGTCACGTGAGCGGCGCCAGGCTCGTCGGCGAGCGGCGCTGGGATGTCTTCCTGGATGGCCGGATCGAGGTCCGGCTGCCGGCAGCCAAGCCGGAAGCGGCCTGGCATCGGCTCGCCGCCGAGCATCGCACCTCCTCCTTGCTCGGGCGTGCCATCACCGCCGTCGATATGCGCAACCCGGAGTGGCTGTCGGTGCAGCTGCCGGATGCGGTGACCCGGGCGGCAGCCAAGGCGCCCGGAGCGTGAACGCGATGAGCACATCGGTATGGCACGAGCTGGTCGGGGCCGGTCCCTGGCGGCGTGGCCAGACGTTCGGCATCCTGGACGTGGGCACCAGCAAGCTCTGCTGCTATATCGCGCGCCCGCGGCCCGGCCGTGGCGTGCAGCTGCTCGGCCGCGGCTATCAAGTGGCCGAAGGCCTGAAGGCCGGCGAGATCGTCGATGCCGAGGCGGCCGAGAGTTCGGTCCTGGCGACGCTGCACGAGGCCGAGCAACAGTCCGGCGAGACCTTGCGCGAGATCGTGCTGGCGGTCAGCGGCGGTCGCCCGCAATCGACCTTCGTGCGCGTGGCCTGCCAGCTGCATGGTCGCACGGTCAGCGACGCCGACGTGCAGCTGCTGCTGGATCGGGCCAGGCGCTCGGCCTCGACCCCCGAGCGCGAGGTGCTGCATGCGGTGCCCATCGAGCTCACCGTCGACGGCGGGCGGCCGTTGAAGGATCCGCGCGGCCTGTCCGGGCAGCGCCTGGAGATCGTGGCCCACCTTGTCACCATGGCGGGACCGGCGCTGCGCAACGTTCTGGCCTGCCTCGAGCGCTGCCATGTCGAGGTTAAGGGCGTCATCTGCGCCAGCTACGCCGCCGGCCTTGCCTGCCTGGCCCAGGACGAGATCGAGCGCGGCTGCCTCGTGCTGGACATGGGTGGCGGCAGTACCGGGCTCACCCATTACACCGACGGCCGCCTGACCCTGGTCGAGCAGGTGCCCTACGGCGGCGACCACATCACCGGCGACCTCGCCTTCGGGCTGTCCACCAGCCGCTACCATGCCGAGCGCATCAAGAATCTGTTCGGCGGCACCCAGTTCCGCAGCTGCGACGACGGCACCCGGATCGAGCTGCCGGTCCTGGGCGACCATGCCGACATGCCGACCGGTGAGGTGCCGCGTACGCGGGTCACCGAGATCGTGCGGGCCCGCGCCGAGGAGATCCTGATCCTGGCCAGGCGGCGTCTCGACGAGCATCGCGAGCTGCTCATGGCGCGCCCCGCGCGGTCGATCGTGCTGACCGGCGGTGGCAGCCAGCTCGAGGGGCTCGAGGAGCTGGTTCAGGAGATCTTCCGCCTGCCGACGCGTCGTGGACGCCCGGGTGCGCTGCAGACGGCCCGCGGCATGGAAGACCAGCCCTGTTGCGCGACGGCGGCCGGCGCGGTCGGTCTGGTGCTCGGTGACGATGGTGGCCTGGGCTGGCGCGATCAGCTCGAGGTGTCGATCCTGTCACATCGCCTTGCTCGATTGGGCCAATGGTTTAGAGAGAACTTCTGACGAGTTTGTGAATCAGCCTGCCGGAAACTTGCCCCCGGTGGGCGCCATGGCCCGAGCCGAAAACGGTCGGGCCACTCTGTGGAGGAGAAACGATGACCATCAACCTGAGTCTGCCCATCACGCACGAGCTCAAGCCGAAGATCACGGTGGTCGGCGTCGGCGGCGCCGGGGGCAATGCCGTCAACAACATGATCACCTCGCATCTCGAGGGTGTCGAGTTCGTGTCGTGCAACACGGACGCCCAGTCGCTGGCGGCCTGCCTGACCGACCGCAAGGTCCAACTGGGCAACACCATCACCCATGGTCTGGGCGCCGGCGCCAGGCCCGAGGTCGGCCGCGCCTCGGCCGAGGAGTCGCTGGAGGAGATTCTCGACCAGCTCTCCGGCAGCCACATGGTGTTCATCACCGCCGGCATGGGCGGCGGCACCGGCACGGGCGCAGCCCCGGTGATCGCCCGCGCGGTGCGTGACCAGGGCATTCTCACCGTGGCGGTGGTGACCAAGCCCTTCCACTTCGAGGGCGCGCACCGGATGCGGCTCGCCGAAGCCGGCCTGGAGGAGCTGCAGCAATATGTCGACACGCTGATCGTCATCCCGAACCAGAACCTGTTCCGGCTGGCCAACGAGCGCAC
>JAPJRA010000530.1 GCA_030824835.1 Geminicoccaceae bacterium
GCAGGTGCGGGCGGTGGGGCTGGCGCGGGTGCGGCGGCTGGTCCGGCCGCAGCCTGCCATGCGGGCCGTGCCCGAAGGAGTGCGCGTCGCGAAGATCCTGGCTGGGGCCCTTGCCGGCGCGGCTGGCCAGCCGGTGCCGAGCGTGGCGCCGGCACCGCAGCCGTCGATCGGGCGCCAGCCGATCACCACCGCCGCGGCGGCTTGAAGGAGTCCGTGCCGTGAATCGCCAAGCCTCTCCCGAGCGGTTTCCACGTGGCGCGTTGATCGGAGCGGCCGCACTGATCGCCTTCTCGCTCCTGGCGGCCGGGGTGGGTCGTCTGACCGGCGCTGCCACCGTCGACCTTGCTTCGGCCGTCCCAGTCCAGAGCGTCGAGCTGCGTTTTGCGGATCGCGCCGATGGGGCGGTCGTCGTGCGGCAGGCCAGTGACGACAGGGAGATCTACGTCGTGGCACCCGGCACCAACGGTTTCATTCGCAGCGTGCTGCGTGGGCTTGTGCGTTACCGCATGCTCGAGTCGATCGACAACGAGCCGCCGTTCCGGCTCACCCGCTGGGATGACGGCCGGCTGTCGCTGGAGGACCCGGCGACTGGTCGCCGGATCGACGAGCTCGCCGCTTTCGGCCCGACCAATGCCGCTGCGTTCGAGCAGATCCTCGAGGCCCGGGAGCAGTCGTCTTGATCGGGGCCTGGCTCGCTGGCGGGCGGTCGCTCGAGGTGCCCTGCACGATCGATATTGAGAACACGCTGGACAGCCTGCACGCCTATGTCGAGCTGCAGGGTATCGAGGTCGGCCCCGGCGACGAGGTGACGGTGCTGGACGCGCCGACCCAGATCCCACCCTACGGCGAGCGGGTCGTGTGCGAGCGCCGGGCAGCGGTGGTGAAGGCAGGCTGGCTCACGCGGCAATGGACCCAGCTCACCGAGTTCTTCGAGCTCACCGAACTCTATGAAGTCGGCTTTTCCTCCTGGAGATGTCCATGAACGAGATCGTCCTGGACAGGGTGCCCAACGCCACCACGCGCGAGGCCCTTTCCAACACGATGCTGAGCCCGCGGTTCTACACCACCGACTTCGAGGCCATGGACCGGATCGACGTCAGCGCCGTCCAGGCCGAATGGGACGCGCTGATCGCGGAGATGCGCAGCGATCCGAACAAAGGCCATTTCGTCCGCAATGAAGACTGGCAGTTCGAGCTGGAGCAACTGCCCGAGGGGCTGCGCCGCGAGCTGCTGGACTTCCTGGTCAGCTCGGTCACCGCCGAGTTCTCGGGCTGCGTGCTCTATGCCGAGATCAAGAAGCGGATCAAGAATCCGCAGATCCGCGACCTGTTCATGTTCATGGCGCGGGATGAGTCGCGCCATGCCAGCTTCATCAACGACGCGCTGAAAGAATTCGGTGTCGGCGTCGACCTCGGCTTTCTCACCCGCGCCAAGAAATACACCTACTTCCAGCCCAAGTTCATCTTCTATGCCACCTATCTGTCGGAGAAGATCGGCTACGCCCGCTACATCACCATCTACCGCCAGCTTGAGCGTCATCCCGAGCGGCGGTTCCATCCGATCTTTCTGTGGTTCGAGAACTGGTGCAACGACGAGTTTCGCCACGGCGAGGCGTTCGCGCTGCTGATGCGCGCTGACCCCAGCCTGCTCAGTGGGCTGAACAAGTTGTGGGTGAAGTTCTTCCTGCTGGCCGTGTTCGCCACGATGTATGTCCGCGATCACGCCCGGGTCGAGTTCCACAAGGCCCTGGGCGTCGATCCGACCGATTATGATTTCGAGGTGTTCAAGATCACCTCGGACATCTCGCGACAGGTCTTCCCGCTGACCCTCGATCTCGACAATCCGGCCTTCCATGCGGCTCTGGAGCGGTTGCTGCGCATCTCCAACCGGATGGGTGCGGCCGAGCGCCAGGGTGGTGTGGTGGGCAAGGTGAAGAAGGCCGCTCTGACCATTGCCGCCGGCATCGGCTTCCTTCGGCTCTACCTCATCCCCGCCAAGCGCAACGACCTGCCGCAGCAGGTTCGTCTCGCCCCGGCCTGGTAGACCGGAGCCCGCCCGCGTGGCCGACCACGGTCTTCCCGTTCTCTACGCCCTGTTCGTCTGGTGGTTCAGCACGGGTCTGATCCTCTATCTGGATGGGCTGCCCACGCGGACATTCCGATGGAGCATGCTGGGCGCCACGGGACTGACCGGGCTCGCCTTCTACGGGCTTGCGGCCAGCAGCGACGATGTCAGCATCTACGGCGCCTATTGCGCCTTCACGTGCGCCCTGATGATCTGGGGCTGGCACGAGATGAGCTTTCTCATGGGCTTCGTGACCGGCCCACGCCGCACCGCCTGTTCCGGTCATTGCGGAGGCTGGCGCCACTTCTGGCACGCCACCGAGACGATCCTCCACCATGAGCTCGCGATCGGCGCCACCGCCGTCGTCATGCTGTCACTCACCTGGGGCAGCTCCAACCAGGTCGGCACCTGGACCTTTCTGGTGCTCTGGGTGATGCGGGTCAGCGCCAAGCTGAACGTCTTTCTGGGCGTGCCGAATCTCGCCGAGCAGTTCCTGCCGGATCATCTGCACTACCTGAAGAGCTTCCTGCGCAAGAAGCCGATGAACCTGCTGTTTCCCGTGTCGGTCACGGGCGGCACGATCGTGGCGGCCCTGCTGATCCGGCATGCGGCGGTGGCCGCTCCCGGATCCTTCGATGCGACGGCCTTCACCTTCGTCGGTGCGCTGCTGGTCCTGGCCGTGATCGAGCATTGGTTCCTCGTGCTGCCGATCGCCGATGCGGCGCTGTGGAGCTGGGGCCTGCGCTCGCGCGACTTGCAGCCGCCGGTCGGTGAAACCGTCGCCAATGCCGAGATGCCGGTGGCGGTCGCCCGGCAATCCGAGACGATCAGCGTACGCAGCGCCCCGAGCGAGCGTCGCGCCCCCGATGGGTTCATGCCGGCATGGCGCCGGTCCGGCCCACGACCGATCCTTTCAACGAGTGGGAGGCAACCATGAATTACGAAGGCTTCTTCCGGTCCGAGCTCGACGGGCTTCGCAAGGAGGGACGCTATCGGGTCTTTGCCGACCTCGAGCGCCATGCGGGCGACTTCCCGCGGGCGACCCACTATCGGGACGGTCATCGTGCCCAGGTCACCGTCTGGTGCTCCAACGACTATCTGGGCATGGGCCAGCACCCGAACGTGGTGGGCGCCATGCACGAGGCGCTGGACCTGTGCGGCGCCGGCGCCGGCGGCACCCGCAATATCTCGGGCACCAACCACTATCATGTGCTGCTCGAGCGCGAGCTCGCCGACCTGCATCAGAAGGAAGCGGCGCTCGTGTTCACCTCGGGCTATGTATCGAACTGGGCCAGCCTGAGCACGCTGGCGGCCCGTATCCCGAATTGCGTGGTCCTTTCCGATGCCGGCAACCACGCCTCTATGATCGAGGGTATCCGCCACAGCCGCGCAGCATGCCGGGTCTTCGCCCATAGTAACCCCACAGACCTCGATCGGCAGCTGCGCGACCTCGATCCGGAAGTGCCGAAGCTGGTGGCGTTCGAATCGGTCTACTCGATGGACGGGGACATCGCCCCCATCGCCGAGCTGTGCGATGTCGCCGAGGCGCATGGCGCGATGACCTACCTCGACGAGGTCCATGCCGTCGGGCTTTACGGCCCACGCGGTGGCGGCATCGCCGAGCGCGAG
>JAPJRA010000531.1 GCA_030824835.1 Geminicoccaceae bacterium
GGGCCCTGTTGGCGGCGGCCCCGGCGCGGATACCGCCGCACCAGCCGGTTCCGATCACGCCGAAGTTGATCCTGTCCATGTCAGTTGCCTGTCAGGTCGTCGAGGAGTTCATCAGCCGCCATCGGCAGCGGCCCCGACATCGTCTACGCTTGGTCCGACGACCCGCACAAGTTTGCCGGCCAGTGCGTCGACCTCACCGACCTTGCCGACTATCTCGGCCAAAAATATGGCGGCTGGTGGCCAATCGTCGAGAAGTACGGCAAGGACCAGAAGACCGGCCGCTGGATCGCGATCCCGGTCGGCGGCTCGGGCAATCGCTTCGTCCATCGCAAGTCGTGGGTCAACGAGGCCGGCTTCGAGACCGTGCCCGAGGATCTGGATGGCTTTCTCGACATGGCCCGCAAGCTCAAGGCCAACGGCCATCCCATCGGCCTGGCGCTGGGCAACGCCACCGGCGACGCCAACTCCTGGTGCCATTGGCTGATGTGGACGCATGGCGGCTCGCTGACCGACGAGAACGACCAGATCACGATCAACAGCAAGGAGACGATCGAGGCGCTGAAGTACGGTAAGGCACTGGCTGAGACCTTCATTCCCGGCGCCACGTCCTGGCTTGATCCGAGCAACAACAAGGCCTTTCTGTCCGGCGAGATCTCCGGCACCGGTAACGGCATCTCGATCTACTACGCAGCCAAGACCTCCAAGGAGCCGTCCCTGCAGGCGATGGCGGCCGACATCTACCATGCGCGGATGCCGATCGGCCCGGCCGGGCGGCCCACCGAGCGCGGCCTGATCGTCAACCCGATGATCTTCAAGCACAGCAAGTACCCGAACGCCGCCAAAGAATATATGCGGTTCATGATGGAAGAGCCGCAATATCTGCCGTGGCTCACCGCGTCGATCGGCTACTGGAACCACCCGCTCAAGGCCTATGACGCCGCCCCGATCTGGACCGACGACCCCAAGCACACGCCCTACCAGCACGTCCTCTCGGACGCGATCTGGGACGGCTACAAGGGCAGCGTCGGCGAGGCCTCGGCCGCGGTGACCGCGGACTATGTCGTGGTGCAGATGGTGGCCTCGGTCGCCACCGGGCAGGCCACGCCTGAGGAGGCGGCGGCCGAGGCCGAGCGTCGCGCCAAGCGCTACTACAAGTCCTGAGGCTCGCGCGGGGCCGCCGGCAGTGCGCTGGCGGCCTTGCACCCACTCGGCCAGCCGGAGGCGGACATGGCAGCGACGGCTGATAGAATCGACATTCCCACGCGGGAGACCGGCTGGCTCGGGCGGCTGCTCGACAGTAAGCCGTTCCTGATCTTCCTGTGCCTGCTGCCGGCACTGGGCATCCTGGTCCTGTTCCTGACCTACCCGCTGGGCCTGGGGGTCTGGCTCGCCTTCACCGACGCCACCATCGGCCGGCCCGGCAACTATGTCGGGCTCGACAACTACATCTACCTGTTCTCCGACCCCGTCTTCCGGCTCGCCGTCTTCAACACGCTATTCTACACGATCCTGGCCACGATCGGGAAGTTCGCGCTGGGCCTGTGGCTGGCCCTGATCCTCAACAACAACCTGCCGTTCAAGTCGCTGCTGCGCGCCATCCTGCTGGTCCCCTGGATCGTGCCGACGGTGCTCTCCGCCCTGGCCTTCTGGTGGATCTACGACCCGCAGTTCTCGATCATCTCCTACATCCTGGTCGACGTGCTGGGCTGGCGCGACACCTACATCGACTTTCTGGGCACGCCCTGGAACGCGCGGCTGTCCTTGATCGCCGCCAACATCTGGCGTGGCATCCCGTTCGTGGCGATCTGCCTGCTCGCCGGGCTGCAGACGATCTCGCCCTCCCTCTACGAGGCGGCGATGATCGATGGCGCTTCCGCCTGTCAGCGCTTCCGCCACGTCACCTTCCCGATGCTGATGCCGATCCTGGCCGTCGTGATGACCTTCTCGGTCATCTTCACCTTCACCGACTTCCAGCTGGTCTACGCCATCACCCGTGGCGGACCGGTGAACTCGACCCATCTCATGGCGACCCTCGCCTACCAGCGGGCCATCCCCGGCGGGCAGCTGGGCGAGGGGGCGGCGATCGCCGTCGCCATGATCCCGTTCCTGGTGGCCGCCACCGCGTTCAGCTATTTCGCGCTGGCCAACCGCAAGTGGCAGCAGGGTGGCCGTGATGACTGACGACACGCCGATCAACGTGCCGGAGCGTACCGGCGTCATTCAATGGGAATCGCTGCCGCGCCGGCTGGTGACGCTGTGGCTTCCTTTGTCCTGCTTCGTCGTCGTCCTGCTGTTCCCGTTCTACTGGATGGCGGTCACGGCGCTGAAGCCCAACGACGAGCTCTACAATTTCAAGGAGTACAACCCGCTCTGGGTCCATTCACCGACTCTCGCCAACATCACCAAGCTCCTGTTCGAGACCGACTACCCGCGCTGGCTGACCGTCACCATGACCGTGGCCATCGTGGCCACCATCATCTCCGTGGCGGCCTCGGTGCTGGCCGCCTACGCCATCCAACGCCTGCGCTTCAAGGGCAGCAACTATCTGGGCCTGGCGATCTACCTGGCCTATCTCGTGCCGCCCTCGATCCTGTTCATCCCGCTGGCGATCATGGTCTTCAACATGGGCCTCTACGACAGCCCCATGGCGCTGATCCTGACCTACCCCACCTTTCTGATCCCGTTCTGCACCTGGCTGCTCATCGGCTACTTCAAGTCGATCCCGTACGAGCTCGAGGAATGCGCGCTGATCGACGGTGCCACCCGCCTGCAGATCCTGTGGAAGATCACCCTGCCGCTGGCCGTGCCCGGCCTGATCTCCGCCGGCATCTTCGCCTTCACGCTCTCCTGGAACGAGTTCATCTACGCGCTGGCCTTCATCCAGTCGGCCGAGAACAAGACCGTGCCGGTGGCTGTGCTCACGCAGCTGGTCGAGGGCGACGTGTATCACTGGGGCTCGCTGATGGCGGGGGCACTGCTGGGGTCGATTCCGGTGGCCATCTTCTACAGCTTCTTCGTTGAGCACTATGTCGCCAGCATGACCGGCGCGGTGAAGGAGTAGGGCGGAGCCGCGCACCGTCGTCGTGCTCCTCCGGCGTCCTGTCGATCGCGCTGGGTGCTTCCGGCGCGTCGAGTCTGTCTTCCTTCGGCCACAAACGCCACCTGCGCGGCCGTGACCACGCAACCTCGCGCCGTTCCGTCGATTGTTGGGGCTGAACCCCTAACCACGACGAGAGACCCATCATGTCGAATGCACGCCGGCTGCTGCTCACCCTGGCCGCCCTCTTCCTCGCCGCCTCGACCCTCACCGCCTGCGGCGACACCTGGCGCGGCGCCAAGGAGGATACCGGCGACAACCTCAAGTCCACCGGCCAGACGCTGGAGAACGCCGGGGAGAAGGTGCAGCCCTGACCTGAGCGATCGCCGGGGATGCGTTGTCCGTTCGTCGCCAGCCGCTCGATCCGGCGGCGACGGACTTTGCGCATCAACGCCGTAGAGCTGCCGCGCCCGGGAGCCTCGTGAGCGCCTGAACTGGTCGGGCAACGCCTTCGGCCACGCGGACGGGTGCGGTCGAGGAATGGCGCCGTGTCACCAGTCGTCGACAATGAAGTATCGCTTCTTATGCGCCTCGGTGAGCTGCCGTGGCAGCTTGAGCGTGAGGGCATAAATGGCGAGTTGTTCCAATG
>JAPJRA010000532.1 GCA_030824835.1 Geminicoccaceae bacterium
TTCTGAACCGATGCGATCAGGTGGCGACCAGACTGAAGATCAGCCGGGCGCGGCTCTCCACGCGGCTCCTTGCAGACGGAAAGCGCCTCGATCAGCTCTCGTCCGGCGAAAGCGACATCGGCATCATTCGTTTGTCGCGCGCGGAGCTTCTCCTTGCCGAGATCGAGGGCGAGGCTCCGACATCTTCAGCGCTCGCCAGGGCGGCGTCCAAGGCCGGCGCCGCCTGATGCAGCCGCTCCCGCACCATCGCGCTATGCCCGACCGACTTGCTCAGCCAGAGGCTGTCGCCGGTTGCGCGCCACGCCTCCCGACAGGCACCGGCCGCAACGCCGTGGCGGATTGCCCGCAAGATTTCGGCGGTGGGCTCCGGCCCGCTGTTCGCTCTGTCCAACATCATCACCTCCGTCCTGACCCCCTGAACATCGGCCGTCCGCTGGCGTCGGTCATCGGAAAAGCAAAGGCACCGTTTCCATGCGCTCTGAACGACGCCAAGTCCTACTGACATCCCAGCTGATCGACGGGTGCGGCGGTCTCGAAGAGGCTTCCCGCGCCTGCAAGGAGATGGGCCACCCTTATTCAGTGGCCCAGCTGTCGCGATGCCAGACGCTCGGCTCGGGCTGCTCCCTGCCGCTCCGCATCATCGCTTGCCTTGAAGAGTACTGCGGCGAGCCGATCATCGGGAAGGCGCTGGTGGAGGCACGCCCGGCGGCGCTCAAGATCGACTGCGCGATGACCGAAGCGGCCGAGACGACAGAGGCCGCTGCCTGCTTTCAGGCCAAGGTGCGGAGGGCGGTCGCTGACGGCGTGGTCAGCGCCGCAGAGCAGGCCGAGTTGGAGCGCGAGGCGGAGGCCCTGTTCGAACAGGCCCGCCAGAGCCGGGAGGCCATCCAGCGGCTTCGGGTGGCGGCATGAGAACGCCCGTTTACGATGAGATGTGTTCGGCAATCGCCGACTGCGCTGGTGTCTTCGACAAGATCGAAGCTCTGGAAGACCCGACACAGAAGCTGACCGCGTACTTCGCCATAGCTCAGAACTTGGTGCCCGAGCGGCTTGCGGCAGACGTTCGGATGAGAGCCGAGCGCAGAATCTCGCGGGTTCTGAAAGAGGCGGCGCTCGAAGCCGGTTTGCCAGGGCAGGGTGCTCGGAAGGCGGTGGCAGCATGAGCACTGAGGCGATTGCAGCAGCTCAGGCCGTTCGCGGCCTCGAACCGCGTACCAAGCTACTGCTGCTGGTCTTGGCGATCCGGTCTGATGCTGACGATGTCTGTGCAGACGGGCTGAGCGACTTGACCGAAATGACGGGAATGTCGCCACCATCGGTCCGAAGGCACCTTGGCATCCTGGATGAAGCTCGCCTCGTCGTTCGTGACTTCCAAGGTGAACATAGCGCCGGCGTCCTCGTCGACACGCGTGGGGTACGCGCACTTTCGAGGAAGGGCGCATGAGCTACCACGCCTCCCAATGGGCCATCGATCAAACCTGTGGCTCGGGCACAGAGAAGGCCATCCTGATGGTGCTGGCGAGCTACGTGGGCTCTGACGGCACCTGTTACCCTAGGCAGGACACCATCGCCCGCCAGGCCTGCTGTTCTGTGAAGTCCGTCGAGCGTGCCCTGCAGGCGTTTGAGGATAGAGGCTGGCTCGGCAGAACGCCTCGGCGCCGGAGGGATGGCTCACGCACGACTGACCTTCTGGAGCTCAGGCTTGCACCTAATCCGGAGGTCCGCGAGCAAGCCGACACTGTGTCTGATTGGCCTGAACCAACCCGACACCCTGTCCAAACCAACCCGACAAGGTGTCGGGGCTCACTACGTTTGAACCGGTTAGATATGAACCGGTAAGTGAACCAGTTAGTGCGCACGGAGCGCGCGCAGAGAACGACAACCTTCCCGCCTTCAGCCTGACCGGCGAACCTCGCCGAGACACGAAGCGCAGGACGTCGAAGGCCGAACCTACGCCTGCCGAGCGTGCCGACTTCGACGCCTTCTGGTCGGTCTACCCCCGGAAGGCCGGTAAGCAGCCCGCCTTGCTGGCCTACGTCGCGGCCGTTCGATCAGGCGCCAAGCCGGACGACATCTTCGTCGGCGCCCAACTCTACGCCGCGCTGCGCTCCGGCCAGGACCCGACCCACACCAAGATGGCCCAGGGCTGGCTGAACGATAAGCGCTGGGCCGACGAGATCCAGGAACCGCCGCAGGGCGGCTACGCCAACCAACGACCCGGTGCCTGGGATCCGCTGGACCAAGCCGTGGCTGGCATGAACTTCAACCACGAGGATTACGCAGCATGACCGACGTCACCCCACAAAGCGGCGGCCTCCCGGCACGTCGCCCGGCCATGGACGAAGACAAGGCCGGGAAGGTCCGGCGCTCCTTGGCTCAGATCAGTAAGCAGTATCTGGCGCCGTTCCGCGCGCTCGAGGCCGTGCGGTCTCAGCAGGAAGAAGGGCGGCGATCGCTGCGCTCGGACCCGAGCTTCCTCGGTCCGTGCATCCACCGACCTGCTCACCCGACATCGGAGGAAGAGCGCGAACGCAGCCTCCGGCACTTCGACGCGGCCCTGCAGTATCAACCCGACCGGCTTTCCCTCGCCACCATCCGAAACGACCTCGCCACGGCGATCATGGGCAAGGCGGCACCGACCGCAAACCGGCTGATCGTGGGCCTGATGGTTGGCTCCTTCCCCAACGTGCGGCCGTACAGCCCCGAGACCTACCTCGAAGCTCTCGTCGAGGCGCTGGATCAGACCGGCTTGCCGCCTGCGTCGGTGGCCAAGGCCTGCAACGAGATCACCCGGACCCGCTCTTTCGCCCCCTCGGTCGCGGAGGTGATCGAGATGGCCGAGAGGGTGCAGGCCGAGGCCAAGATCACGATCCGGGCGATTGGCCAGTACGGCGAGACGCTGGACTGGGCAGCTGACGTTCGCGCTTGGCTGAAAGGGGTGCCGATCCTTGCGGACGATCGCTCAAACTACGACCGCCCTCCGTCTCCGCCGGCGAGCCTGGCGTTCTCGTCTAGCACCGTCGAATGGCGATGATCCCGCGCCTGACCCAGCACCAAGCCGACGAGGTCGCCCGCCTGCGCAACGCCGGCCGCACCGATCGACAGATCGAGCACATGCTCGGCCTGACCTACGGGATGCTGGGGCGGCCGCACGTGGTCGCCGATGACGCGCGGCCGATCATGGACCGTGATCCGCGGGGCGGCGGGTGGTCCTACCCCGATCCCGAAGGTGCGGCGCGATGACAAAGGCCAAACTCGTGAAAGCTGTCATCCGAGCCAACTACTTCGGTCAGTACGCTCTGGCGCGCCGGCTGCTGGCCGAGCTCGACCGCCTGGACGCCGCCCGATGAGCAAGGCCGACCGCACCCGCAAGCGCCAGGTCAGGAAGGCCCGGTACGCCAAGCCCTCCGCGCCGCGCATGATCGGGGCGAACGACAACCACGCGAACGACAACGCGGCGCCGGTGATGATCCGCGGCGTCAAGCTGACCGAGAACCAGCGCTACCGCATGGCCGTGGCCGAGGAGCGGATCGCGTCAGATGACCTGTCGAACCGGCGGCTGGGCCACCTGATGCTGGAGGCGCTGGAGAAGGAGGTCCAGGCGCGCCGGGATGGCGATGACGTGGAGGCCGCCCTTGCCGAGCGGAGGGGGCTTGAAGCCCTGCGCGGCTACGACATCGGGC
>JAPJRA010000533.1 GCA_030824835.1 Geminicoccaceae bacterium
GCAGAACGCGTCCACGCGGTTGGCGGTGATGAAGATACAGGCAGCGGCAAGCAGGGCGCTGATGATGTGACCGAGCCTGTCGTGTCGCCGATCGAGCCGCTTGTTGGCCAAGAGCCAGGCGCAGCCGTGCTCGCCAACGCAGCGGATTCTGCCCAGACCCGAGCCGTGTGCTGCACCAATCTTGAGGATCTGGGGCTGTATACCGTCGTGCCGGCAAAGGTCGTGGTTCTCGGCACTGTCGTAGCCCGTGTCGGCGTACAGCTTGCCGATGGCAGCTCAAGCAATCTGGGCCAGGCGCAGCAGATGCCGAAAGAGGCGCGTGTCGTGGACGTTGGCCGCCGAGGGGACGACATCCAGCGGCAAGCCATCCGTCGTGACAACGTGGCGGTACTTGGTCCCGGGCTTGCCGCGGTCGGTGGGATTGGGGCCGGTCAGCGCGCCACCGACCTTTGCCCGCACAGAACGGCTGTCGACCAGCACGTCCCAGGGTGCGGGCTCGGGCCCGGCGCGGCCCATGCGGATCAAGGCAAGATGGACCCGGCGCAACAGGGCCGTGCCGCCCCATTCGTTCAGGCGACGGCGCCAGGTGGCGCCGCTCGCCCGGCCCGCGGTCGCCCGCAGTTCTCGCCATTGCACGCCCTTGCGAACGAAGAACCGCAGCGCATCCACGACCTTGAGCGTCGGCAACGGCGGCCGTTCCGTGCCGGGCGGTCCGTCCCCGAGCCGGCCGATGACCTCCTCCACCATCGCTACCACTTTTGGCCCCATGCGCACCTCCCCATGCCGATGGCACGGGAAACGGATATCTGCTCAGCGTGGTGTCGACGATCCTACCAGCGTTCTGGAAATCACTTCTTACTCTTGCCGGCATGCAAAGGCCGTTTGGCGATATGCCCGTGCTACAGATCCAGTATGCCGCGGACATGGCGAGCTCCGATCTCAAATCCGTATCCGCTCGATGGCGCTCTGGGTGATCTTCCGTTCGTGGCGGATGTAGAGTCGGGTGGTTCGTGCGTCGGCATGATTCGCCAACTCCTGGGCTTCCTCGAGTGTACCGCCGTTCGCCATATAGGCGGTCAGACCCATGGCGCGAAAGGAATGGTTGCAGAGGGCAGGGGAGACGCCGGTCTGCCGGGCACGGCGCTTGACCATGGCCCAGGCGTTGGTGGGATCCAGTGCCCGCTTGGTGAGCTCGCCGGTCTTGCCGCGGGCGGAGCGGAACAGCGGCGCATGGCGCTCCTCGCGAATGCCGGCGGCGTCGAGCCAGGTCTCCAGGTACTCGACCAGCTGATGGTGGACCGGCACCCGATGCTCCTTGCCACCCTTCTCGTGCAGGCAGAGCATGCGGCCGAAACCCTCCTGGTAGTAGTCGCCGACCTTGCAGCGCAGGGCAGCGCCGATGCGGGCGGTGGTGAACAGCAGGGTGCCGATCAGCGCCCGGTCGCGCAGGCCGACCAGGCTGCCGGCCGGGATGCCGTCCAGCAGCTTGCGGGCTTCCTCGGTCGAGGTGATCGGGGTGGCGCCGACCCGGCGCGAGAAGGCCGGGCCCTTGACCTCGACCGCCGGCGAGCGCCTGAGCACGCCGCCGGTGACCAGGAACGCGAAGAACCGCTTGAGGGCGGCCAGGTGCAGGCTGACCGAAGGCTTGGTGTGGGTGCGGCCGAGCGCTTCGATGTAGGTGGCGACATGGACCGGCTCGACGACGGTAAGGTCGCGGGCCTGGCGCTGCTCGAGCCAGGCGCAGAACTGCCGGATCGCACCGGCATAGGCCCGCCTGGTGTTCGGGTTGCGAATGGCGACGACGAAGAACTCGAGGAAGCGATTGGCAACGTCGGTGCCGGTGGCGGCGACCACCGCCGGCACGACGACCCCCTCGGTACCCGGGATGGTGAGCGCCGCGTGGCCGATCCGGGTGAGGGCGTTGGCATGCTCCATGCCCATGAACCTACCATACCGTCATGTGTCTTGATAGCATGAGATAACCTCCTTTATCTCATGCAATATGTTCCGCAAGCAGTAGCGTGGCGCATCAAGCGTCGTGCGCCTTCAAACCACACAATTTGACGAGGCAGGTGAACATAGTGTACGCTTTGAATATGTACAGTGAGCAGGAGGATGACCATGCCCCAGGTGCCTGTCGAAGATAACAGCCGGATGTCGCTGCGCATCCCGCCAGCGGACAAGGCGCTGCTGATGCGCGCCGTTACCCTGAAACGAACCAGCCTGACCGATTTTGTGATCAGCACCGCCGTCGAGGCGGCCCGCACCGTCATCGACCAGGCCGAGCGGACTCAACTCACCGAGCGGGACAGCCTGCGCGTGCTCGAGCTGCTCGAGAATCCACCGGCGCCGAACGCCAGGCTGCTGGCGGCTGCGCACGCCCTACCGGTGCGTCCGTGAGCCTTCCGGCATGGCATGAGGAGCCGATCGCCAGAACGCATGACCGCGACAGCTTCGATTGCGGCGATGCCGCGCTGAATGCGTACCTGCGCCAGCACGCGCGCAAGAGCCACGAGCAGGGCGGGGCAAAGACGTTCCTGGCGATCGACAACGCCGATGGGAAAACTATCCTCGGCTTCTACAGTGTCAGCCCGGCCTCGGTTGCCTACGAGCGCACGCCCGAGCTCGTCCGCCGCGGGCTGGCACGTCACGAGGTGCCGGCGTTCCGCTTGGCGCGGCTCGCCGTCGCCCAGTCTGTTCAGAGTAAAGGTCTGGGCGGGCAGCTCTTGCTCGCGGCCGGCCGGCGCTGCCTGTTGGCCGCATCGGAGGTCGGCGGCGTCGCCTTGCTGATCGATGCCAAGAACGAGCAGGTCGCCCGATGGTATGCCGGCTATGGGGCCATGCCACTTCTCGACGCGCCGCTTTCCCTGGTCTTGCCGCTTGCCACGATCCATGCAGCCCTTGCGGTAGCCGGGAAGCTGTGACCGGCAATCTGCTAAAGTCATTCGCTGTTCTCAGCAGAACAGCCATGCTCGGGGTGTTCGCGGAGTTTGAATACCACCTCAAGCGCGAGCGGCAGGTCGAAGGTATTGCTTGGGCAAAGACCGCAGGCAGGTACAAAGGCCGCAAGCCCTTGGATGCCACGAGGATCGCCGAGATCCGCCGGATGAGGGCTGACGGTCTCCGGCCCGCTGACATCGCACGGCAGCTCCGGGTCGGCCGAACCTCGGTGTCCAAGTACCTGGACGGCGTCCACCTCGCGGCCGAGCAGCCTGCCACCTAGGGTCTACGGACAGAGTTGGATGTTGATGAGAGCAAAGGCGAGGCTGACGAAGCCGGCATAGCTGCGCGAGGTCTTGTCCTTACGTAAGGCGATGCGGGTGTAGCCCTTCACGCGGCCGAAAAGGTTCTTGATCCGGTGCCTGATCCGATACCGGGTCTGGTCATGTGGGATCGATGCCTTGCGGTTCCGCTTCGAGGGGATCACCATCTCGACCGCGTGCTCGGCGCACCAAGCGCGAAGAGCGTCGGCATCGTAGGCGCGGTCGCCGATGAGCCAGGCGAACGACACGCCCTCGAGCAGCGCCTGGACATGGCGGCAGTCGGCGGCCTGGCCCGGCGTCAGCAAGTAGCACAACGGTCGGCCGCGGCCATCCACCAGGGTGTGGATCTTGGTGGTCAGACCGCCGCGTGACCGGCCGAGGTCCTCCTCGCCGCCACCTCGGGGGCCGCTGGCAAAGC
>JAPJRA010000534.1 GCA_030824835.1 Geminicoccaceae bacterium
GATCCAGGCAGCGCAAGGCCGGCCGGACCGGCTGTGCGGTCGAGGCTACGCTGTCGGTGATCGGCGGCGTCTGGAAGCCGGTCCTGGTGTTTCACCTCCTGGGCGGCAAGCTGCGCTTCAACGCTTTGTGCCGCCTGATCCCTGCGGCCACCGCGCGGATGATCACCCTGCAGCTGCGCGAGCTCGAGGCGGACGGGATCGTCAAGCGCACCGTGTTCCCCGAGGTCCCCCCCAAGGTGGAGTACGACCTGACACCACTCGGCCAGTCGCTCGAACCGGTCCTGCTGGGCATGCGCGACTGGGGCGAGCGGCTCAAGGAGATGGAGCCGGTGGTCCCTGAGGTGGCAGGGAAGGAGACATCGGAGTCGGCTGTGCCGTCATGATCAACGGCAACGAACCTCCCGTGAAACGGGTTGTTTGAGTAGCTGTCCTCAAAATTTGCAGCCAAATCTCGACGTTCGCGGCCGCGTCGGCACGGACGATGGCGATTGTGGACTTAGCTACCACCCCACAAGGATGAGTGAACAGGCGTTTCACGTCGTAGTCTTTGATCGTGATGAGCTGCATAATTGGGGCGGTAGAGGCTCGGTTGTTCAGCCGTCGTTAAATACGTCGAAATGGCAGTCGTGACTTTGCCGCAGCGTCGTAGCAGTCATCCCTTTAGGAAAGGGCCGGCGCTTTTTAGCTTTTGGGGAGCCGGCCCGCGAAGCAGGGAATGAAGTAAGCCTACTTGCGAACGCCAACGGCGATGCCGTTGCCTTTCTCGTCCTGGCCCTGGATACAATAATCGAAGCGGGCTGCATAACGTGGCTGGGTTGGAAGTGCGATATTGCAAGCAACCCGCGCGATCGCACCGAGGCCGCCGCCTTGACCGCATCCAATAATCTCGATACCGTTGACGACGCTGAGATTTTGACCCGCTTTGGTGACTAGCGACGATTTTGTCAGGAACCCGTTCTGCGTCCCGATATCGTTGCATTCGCCGTAAAGGCCGTAGGGGTCGGCAGCTCCGTTGGCGGCGACGACACCCAGCTTTACCGCGTTGCCGCGACCGTCATTGCCGGTGGCCAGACAGTAGGCATACGGATTTGGCCCACTGGGGCACGGCGCCCGCGAGATCGCCGATGAGCCGGTGGCGGGGCCGCAGGAGAGCGTCACAATGCCGTTGATTAACCGAGGGTCCTCCCCCGCCCGCAGCAAGAGATCCAGCTTACTGAGCGTCCTGCTGCCGGTGGGGCAGCCAGCATACGATTGGGAGGGTCGAGTAACGCTATTGAGCTTGAGCACGCCGAACAAAAATGCATTCCCGTTTCCATCGTTGTCGTTGGCGACACAAGTTGCATAGGGACTGCCGACCGGGCACGGCACGACAAAGGTGCCGCCACCTCCGTCAAACGGGCGACAGTCGAGAACGGTGATCGCAAGTACACCAGCAAGCGATTCTCCCGACTCAACAAGGATCTGGGCTTTGTTTCGATAACCCGAGCCTATCGAGCCAAGCCGACCGCAACCTCCATAAATGGCGTTCGGGTCTGGCGAGTTGTTCCAATCGGTGCGCAGATCCGCGCGTGGATTGGCGGACGCCGACGACATGACTGCCGTTGCGGAAACAAGGGTGAGACCGCCGAAGAAAGCAGCGGATTTCACCAACATCATCAATTTACGCATCGACGCTCCCTTCTCTTTCAGGTGCGGCACATCTTCTGGGCGAGGTCACCCGCTGCCTCCAGAGCAGGCACGCCGCCATTCGGAGATGGCGGCATTAAACCACTCACAGGGGCCAAGTTGCCGGCCATGAGGGAGGTCATGAACCCAGCCTCCCGGAAGGTCGTAAAATGACGGAATAGAAAGTCTTTGCCTTGATTCAGATCAAATTAAAGCAAGGCTACGGCGGCCGTAAGCAAAGCACGGAAACCGCGACCGTCACAAATTGAGAGTTGAGTTTCGGGGCCACCATACTCAATTAACCTCCTTCGTCCCGGTCCCCGTCTTCTTCCTCCCACGCTTGGCCGGCCGCAGGCGGCGACTCATCCTCGTCTCCAGTTCGGCCAGGAAGCGACCGTCCACCAGCGGCCGACCGGTGCGCACATGCCGGCGCAGGTCCAGGGCATCCCGCTCCCTCAGCCCTCCGGCCAGGATCGCCCCCCACTCCCCGACCGCACCGAGCAGTGGGGCTGCCGTGGTGAGCCCGTCGTCACGGTTACCGACAGGCGCCCCGACCCTGCTCCAGGGTCAGGCCTCCGGTACCGTCGCCAAGCGCGCCCGCACCCGGGTCCTGCCACCGATGCCCGACCCAACCCTGGCGCCGGTTCACCGCCTGCGTATAGCGGCGGTGCGTCTCGCCGGCCGGCCTCGTCGGTGGGGACCGGCAACAGGTGCGCATGGTCGGGCATGAGGCACCTTCCATCAGCTTGGCCGTGGCGAGCCCGCCTGCCCGCGCTGCCGCGTGGCCAGCGGCAGCTCGCCGTAGCGCTGTCGATAGGCGGCAGCAAAGCGGCCCGCATGCGTAAAGCCGCAGGCAAGCGCGATGCTGGCGACGCTTCGGTCGTGGTCGAGCTGGCGCAGCAGCTCCCGCGCCAGCTCGAGCCGGCAGTCTTGCTGGTAGCGCTTCAGCGACATCCCGCGATGGCGCTGGAAAGCGAGCTGCAGCGACCGCGCCCCGACCTTCAGCTCACGGCAGATATCGGCGATGGTCAGCCGCTCGTGCGCCCGGGCCCGCAGCATTTCCTCGGCGCGGCGCACCTGCCAGGGTGCCGCGGTGGCCGCCGGTCGGCCGCGCTCGAGGCTGCCGCAGGCGAGGACGGCACCCGCGAGCAGGGCCAGCAGCGCCTGGGACGCCGAGGCTTGCGCCCATGGCGCGGACGACAGGTCGCCACCCGACGCGCTCAGCTGGCTGATCAACCTGACCAAGAAGGCATCCAGCTGCGCGCCCGCAAGCCGGGAGCCGTCCAGCACCCGGTCGCCAGGGCTGCCCGGCGCCTCTCCCTGGGTCATCCAAGCGAGGGTTTCGGCCAGCCGCACCCGCGGCAACAGCACCTGCAGCCCGTGATAGGCAGGGCTGACGCTGGTGGTTCGCTCGCCGATATCGACCAGCATCGACTGGCCGCTCTCGACCCGGGTCGCTTGGCGGCCACGCGCGACCTCGCAGCTGCCCTGCACCGGACGCAGCAGTGCGAGGATGCGCGACTCGCTGAGGGTGATGCTGTGTTCGCTGCTCTCGACCGCAACCAGGCCGATGTCGCTGACATCGGCCACGGCGATCCGGAGATGGGCAGGCTCGCCGGTGCGCACGGTCGCCCGGCGCAGGGAGTCCCGAAAGACGGTAAGATCGCAGCGCTCGATCTCGCGACGCGAGCGCAGATCGACGATGGTATGGCCCGGCAGGGTGAGGTCGGTATGGTAGGGCATCGGGCGAATGCCTCCGTGACAACAGGGCGACAGGATCGGTCTAGCCGTGCTCCGAATTTGCAGCAAGGAGCGATGGGGTCCCAAGGCGCGCTGCCGAGACCGGGCTGCCCGAGTGGGGCCCCGTCGCTCGACCGATCGCGCGCCGGCCACCGGTGCCCGCTCGGGAGCGTCGGCCTATTTCCCACGGCGGCCCGGCGCCTGGGCCGGATGCCTGCCGCTCCGGCTGCGTAGGAGCGTCGCGAGCGGCAGCTCGCCGTAGCGCGCCTTGTACG
>JAPJRA010000535.1 GCA_030824835.1 Geminicoccaceae bacterium
GGCCAGCACCTGGCCCGGCCCGACCGACGGCAGTTGGTCGACATCGCCGACCAGGACCAAAGCCGCGCTGTCCGGCAGGGCGTCGAGCAGGCCCGCCAGCAGTTGGGTGTCGATCATCGAGGCCTCGTCGACGATCACGAGGTCGGCCTCGACCGGGCGGGTGTGGCTGCGACGGAAACCGCGCTCCGGGTCGGCCTCCAGCAGCCGGTGCAGCGTCCTCGCGTCCCGCCCCGTGCTTTCGCTCAGCCGCCGCGCGGCCCGGCCAGTTGGAGCCGCCAGGATCACGCCGAGGCCGCTCTCGTCCAATGCGGCCAGGATGCCGCGCACCAGGGTCGTCTTGCCGGTGCCGGGGCCGCCGGTGACGACCAGAAGCTTGCTGCGGATGGCGAGGTCGATGGCGACCCGCTGGCTGGGCGCCAGCGCCACCCGCAGCGCCGCCTCGCTGCGCTCGATAGCACCCTCGAGATCCGGGATCTGCCAGGGCGGCGTGCCTGCCGCCAGCGCTTCCAGCCGCGTCGCGATGGCCCCCTCGGCGCGGTCCAGCTCGGCGAGCATCAGATAATGCTGCCCGTCGTCGACCAGCTCCACCAATCGCCCGGCGCGCTGCTCGCGCGTGATGGCGTCGGTCACACCAGCGGTCGAGGCGTGCAGAAGCTGGCCCAGTCGGTTGCGGGCGTCGGCGAGCGGCAGGGCCGTGTGCCCGTCGTCGGCGGCCTCGCGCAGCACCTCGGCCATGGCAGCACCCACACGCTGCGCGGAATCCGGCGCCAGGCCGAGCTTGAGAGCGATCTCGTCGGCGGTGGCGAAGCCGATGCCACGGATGTCGCGGGCGAGCGTGTAGGGGTCGCGGCTGACGGTGGCGATCGCATCCGCACCGTAGGCTTCCAGGATGCGGTTGGCACGATTGGGCGACAGTCCCTGCTCGGCCAGGAACACCAGCGTGTCGCGGGCCCGGCGGTGGCCCTGCCAGGCCTCCTGCAATCTGTCGGCGAGCTTGGGGCCGACGCCGTCGACGTCGCGCAGGCGCATCGGCTCGCGCTCGATGACCTCGCCGAGCTTGGCCCCGAACTGGGCCACGAGCCTCCGCGCCAGCTCCTCGCCCATGCCCTTGATCCGGCCGGAGGCGAGATAGGCGACGAGACCGTCCTCGCTGGCTGGGGGCTCGAAGCTGGCGGTGTTTGCCCGGAACTGGCGACCCCAGCTTTTGTCGTCGTACCAGCCGCCCTGCGCCCGGATCAGCTCACCGGGCTCGGCCGGCGGCAGGTTGCCCACCACCACCACCGGATCGCGCTCGCCCACGGCGCGGACCCGCAGCACGCGGTACCCGGTCTCGGGTCGCTCGAACAGCACGTGCTCGACGATGCCGGCCAGCGTCGCCGCGGGGCGGTCGCTGCCAGCCGTCTCGCGTCGCTGGTCGTTCTCGGCCGGGCGCTGCATCCTCGATTCGTCCCCGATTCACGCCGGCGCACTTGCGGGATCAATCCGGCCGTGGAAAGACCCCCCGCGGCACGTGGCGCGACTGTAGCCCCGGAGACGGCGATGCGCGAGAACAGCTGGCGGCCATGGCTGCCTGGGCAGTCGGGGACGCTGCCGGGCCTGGCCCCGGTGATCGGCCATCGCGGCGCGGCGGGCCGCGCGCCCGAGAACACGCTGGCGGGCTTCCGCAGGGCACGGGAGCTGGGCGCTACCTGGGTCGAGTTCGACGTCATGCTCAGCCGGGACGAGGTGCCCGTGCTGATTCACGACGAGACCCTGGAGCGCACCACCAACGGTCGCGGCCGGGTCACCCAGCTGACCGCCGCCGAGCTGCAGAGCCTCGATGCCGGTTGCCGGTTCGGCCCGGAGTTTGCCGGCGAGCCCATCCCGACGCTCGAGGCGGCGGTGGCCCTGCTGCTGGAGCTGGGGCTGGGCGCCAACCTGGAGATCAAGCCGGCCCGCGGCTTCGAGCGCCGTACCGGCGAGGTGGTCGCCGACTGCATGCGCCGGATCTGGCCGGCAAACGCTCCTTGCCTGCTGCTCTCGAGCTTCGAGCGTGATGCCCTGGAGCCGGTGCAGGCCAGGCTGCCGGCGGTCCCGCGCGGGCTTCTCGCCACCACCTTGCCCGCCGACTGGGCCGAGGCCCTGCAGCTGCTCGCCTGCACGACACTCCACCTCGACCACAACTGGATCAGCCCTGCGCTGCTGCGGACCTTGGCGGACGCCCACGTGCCCGTTCTGCTGTACACCGTGAATAGTGCCCAGCGCGCCCGCGACCTGCTGGGCGGTGGCGCCGCTGCCGTGTTCTCCGATGTCCCGGATCTGCTGCTGGACGAGCTGGCCGCTCAGTAGCGCCGCATCAGGCTGACCAGCCGACCCTGGATCCGCACCTGATGGGGGCCGAAGATTCGAATCTCGAACTTCGGGTTGGCCGGCTCCAGCGCGATCGACGCGCCCTTCTTGCGCAGGCGCTTGAGCGTGACCTCGCGATCCTCGACCAGCGCCACGACGATGGAACCGTTGTCGGCGTCCTCGCAACGCTGCACCACCGCATAATCGCCGTCCTGGATCCCGGCCTCGATCATCGAGTCGCCGACCACCTGCAGGACGTAATGCTCGCCCGAGCCGAGCAGCACGCCCGGTACCTCGATCGTGGCATTCGTATCGGCCAGGGCCTCGATCGGCTGACCGGCGGCGATGCGGCCATAAAGCGGCAGACTGGTATTGCTCGGGCTGCCGACCGTGGCGATGCCCGGTCGGCTGCGCCGGAAGGCGCCCCGCACCACGTTGGATGCCTCTTCGAATGGCGCCGTGTCGAGCTCCGTGCCGACAGGGCCCTCAGGCAATGGCCTGACCACCTCCAGGGCCCGCGCCCGGTAGGCCAGACGCCGGATGTAGCCCCGTTCTTCCAAGCCCGAGATCAGCCGGTGGATCCCCGATTTCGACCGCAGCTTCAAGGCCCCGCGCATCTCCTCAAACGAAGGGGACACATCGTGCTGCTGCACGTAATCTTGAATGAATCGAAGCAATTGCAGCTGGCGTTGCGTCAGCACGCTAGCCTCCCTGGCCGAGAACGCAGGATCGGTGTGCGAGAAATGTTCTAGTTTGGTTCTCCTGCTCGGTCAAGCGCAGGTATGGTGTTCAGCCCCATGGAGGGTACTCTACCGCAGGCTGTCGAGCGCCTCGCGGAGATCGATCACCGCCACCATTTCCCCCGCGGTTCGTGCCGGGTCGAAGGCCGGCCGCACCACTAGCGCGTCCGCGGCCGCGAACGTCGCCAGCATCGAGCTGTCCTGCCGGGCGGCGGTTTGGACCCGCTGCTGCCCGTCGATGCTCTGGTAAGTGCCGCGAAGATAGTCCTGCCGCCGGTCGTTCCGGGTCCAGTCGTGGGCGAGCGGCAATTCCCGGTGCGGCAGCCGCACCGGCAGGCCCAGCAGCTTCTGCAGGGCCATCCGCAGGAACACGATGGCGCAGACCCCGGAAGAGACCGGATTGCCGGGGAAACCCAGCACGGCGAGCTCGCCCAGCTGCCCGAACAGCAGCGGCTTGCCGGGGCGCATCGCGATCTTCCAGAAATCGAGGATCAGCCCCTCCTGCTCCAGCGCCGACTGCACGAGGTCGTAGTCGCCCACCGAGGCACCGCCGGTGGTCACCAGCATCTCCAGCCCCCTGGCGTCGCGCACGCGCCTCGCCAGTGC
>JAPJRA010000536.1 GCA_030824835.1 Geminicoccaceae bacterium
AGTTCGCACCGCTATAGACTGCGACGAGCTGCAGCTCGGCCGCGTCGAGTATCGTCCGCATGGAGCGGAACCCGTCGACCTCGTGGTCCAGCACATTGCCGTCAAAGAACTCGATGCCCTCATAGCCGGCCGCCGCAATGTCGCGCGCGGCCTGCGCCATGTCGCCGAAGGTCCGGTAGGTCAGCTGGGTGATCGAGGTGACGCCGACAGCATTGCCTCCGAGCGCGCCCCAGCAATTGGCGTGATAGGCGAGGCGCCAATTGGTCATGCGAGAATTCCTTGGACTGGGCGGTTCGGCCTGGCGCGACCGCGCTCGGCGACGATGCGGTCAGCGACGCGCCAAGCGTTCGCCATGATGGTCAGGGTCGGATTGGCGCCGGTCGCTGTCGGGAACGACGAGCCGTCGACGGCGAACAGATTCTGGACCTCATGCGCCCGGCACCAGCGGTCGAGCACCGAGCTGGCCGGATCGTCGCCCATGCGCAGCGTGCCATGCTGATGCGAGCAATTGCCGGTAATGCGCTCGGCATAGACCTTCGTCACCGTGCGCGCCCGGGCGGCCTCGAGGATCTCGGCGCTGCGGTCGATCAGGAAGCGGCCCTGGTCGAGGTCGTTGCGGTGCGGCGCCAACGTGATGCGGGCGACCGGCAGGCCCCAGGCATCGACCACGCTGTCGTCGAGATCGACGCGGTTGTCGTGCTGCGGCATGTCGTGCAGCACCATGGCGACCGCCATCGAATGATTGAAGGCCGCGCGGTCGATGCGCTTGGCCTCGGCCCCCCAGCTCGGCTGGCCCGGCAGATGCCAGTTGATGGGCAAGGGGATGCCGACGCCGGCAGCCGCGATATGACCGCCCGAGACGAAGCCGCGGCGGTCATCGTGCTCGTAGAACTGGAAGCTCGAGGCGGAGACGTAGCCACCCCCCGCCCAGGCATAGACCGGATCGTCGAAGACACCGATGGCGGCACTGTACTCGTGGAACGTGACGTTACGCCCGACGAGATCGCTGCCATTGGCGAGCCCGTTCGGGAAGCGGCCGGAGCGCGATAGAAGCAGCAGTCGGGCACTCTCGACCGCACCGCAGGCGAGGAGGAAGACATCGGCCTCCTGCTCCACCACGTCGCCGTCGGCATCCTCATAGACTGCGCTTTTCAGCATGCCGTCCGGTCCGACGTTCAGCTCGCGGACGTAGCAGTTGGCGCGAAGGTCGAAACGGCCGGTCGCGACCGCCTGCGGAACGAAGACATTGAGTGCCGAGGAGCGGGTGCCCGTCGGATCGCCGTGCTGTTGCGCAAAGGCGCTGATCACCGTCGCTGGCCGACCATCGAACGGCCTGGAGAGCGCCGCTTGCGGTGTCGGGAAGGAGTTCCAGCCCAGAGCAGCGCAACCTTTGTGGAATTTTTCGGCATAGCGCGACATCGGCATTGGCGGGCAGGGATAGGGGCGAGATCGACGACCCTGGAAACGGTTGGCACCGGCAAGGCCGGATACGCCGAACGCCCATTCGACTTTGCTGTAATAAGGCTCGATCTCGTCATAGGAGATCGGCCAGTCGGCAAGCGTCGTGCCCGCGAGCGCTCCAGCGACTGTCTTGAGCTGGAAATCCAAAGGCGAGAAGCGCGGTAGCCAGCCCTGCCAATGCACGGTCCCACCGCCGACCATTTGCGGCACCGGGCAGAACAGCTCTAGCCGGGCGGGCTCGTCCGCGCGTGTGCGGGCCGTACGCGGGTTGAGGATCGGATCAGGCCAGAGATTGTAGCGGTTGACGTTGGCGAGCTCGTCGCCGCCAAAGCTCTCGCGGGTGCGCCAGGGCCCGCGCTCGAGCGCCACCACGTTGACGCCGGCTTCTGTCAGGACCTTGGCAGCGGTAGCACCCGAGGCACCTGCGCCGATGATGCAGACCTCGGCGCGTTCGGGCTTGCGCTCAGGCGCCATGATGCGTCTTTCGCTGGTCGGGCGACGGATCGGTGTGGCCATCGGCGAACCAAGCCAGTGAGGAAAAGCGGCCCTGATGCACCTCGGCCAGCGAAGCTGGTCCGGGAAAGCCGATCGCCTGCCAGCCGACCCGGTCGCGATTGCCACCATAGATCGGGTCGGCCAGAAAGCCTTGACGGGTGTGGACGACGAGAAGGGGAAAGAAGTCGAGCTCGACCTCGGTCGAGGTCTGCTGCAGAGCCGGTCCGCCGGCGACCGTGGTCGCCACCTCACGGGATGGCGACGACTTCGAATCGGGCCAGCCGGCGCCCGCCTCGACGGCCTTCAGCACTTCGTCCTGCTCGTTGGCAGCGCAGTCCACGAAGGAGCGGCCGAATTGATGCCTGCTGCGGCTGTCGAGCTCGCGCACGCCGTCGCGGTATTTGGCCAGCATGGTGTCGACGCGCTGCTGCCAAGCATCACGACGAGCGCCAACGAGCGTCTCGAAGCCGGTGCCGTCGGGTTTTGCATAGATGAACGCCGTTCCGGAGAGATAGCGCTCAAGGTAGTCGATGGTACCGGCTTCGGCTGCGCCCGCGACGTCGTCCGAGGGAATGATGCGTGCCATGGCGGCGGCGATGGTCGACCTCTCATGCGGCGTGAAGGGTGACGCTTCGTCAACGCTGCAAGTCATCATGCGAAAAACCGACCGTTGTGGAATGTAGGCACCCGAATACATCGCGCAGTGCCTCAAGCGCCAGGGCATAGTGGCGGCAGCATCGCAGTACTAAGGCGGCCTAGCGGTTCTTCAAAAGCTGCTCAAAGGGCGCCGTCAAGTTGGCGGACAACGAACGAATCTGCTGCCGCCACGGCTCATATCGGACAGTCGATCATGCAGCGAGGGTGACGCTGGCGACATCGCGCCAAATCTGATAGGCACGATCACGGGCAGCACGGTGATCGTTGGCGGTCAGGGGGTGGCGACGGAGCTGTTGTGGATCTGGCCGTGGCTGGAGAGGAACCACTGGGCATGCCGCGCCGACATGAATCGCCGCATTTGTCGTTCTCGTCGCCGTGTCGGCTGGTGCGAGACCTCCGCCCGGTTGTTCAGATAGCGGCTCTGCCGATGCTCGACCCCGGACAGGATCTTCCGCTTGGCGGCGCCATAGCTGCGAAGTTTGTCGGTCACGATGACACGGGGCATGTACTGCAGCCCTTTGAGCAGCTTTTTGAAGAACCGCTTGGCCGCCTCGGCACTACGTCGGCTCTGGACTAGGATGTCGAGCACGGCACCGTGTTGGTCGACCGCCCGCCACAGATAGTGCTGTTTGCCGCCGATGTGCAGGAACACTTCATCCAAATGCCATTTGTCGCCCGGCCGTGGCCGGCAGCGCTTGAGCGCGTTGGCGAGGGCCCGCCCGAACCGCGGGCCCCAGGCGAGGATGCTCTCGTAGCTCACCACGATCCCGCGCTGGGCCAGGATCGTCTCGACCTCGCGCAGGCTCAGGCTGAAGCAGTGGTACAGCCACACGGCGTGGGCGATGATCCCGGCCGGAAAACGGAAACCGTGATACGGGTCAGGCATATTCATCATGGCCAGTAGCTTGCCACGACAGCGTAACCCCAGCCAACCTGACGAAGCCCCTCATGGGCATCGGAGATGACCAGCTTGACCTCACGCAACCCGCGGCGGGTCAGCTAGCGCAAGAACGCCGTTCAGAAGGTTGCCGCTTCGGACGGCCCGATGTCCATCGGG
>JAPJRA010000537.1 GCA_030824835.1 Geminicoccaceae bacterium
CCTCGGCGAAGCCGACGCCGCCGCGCGGCGCCATGGCCTCGCCGCGAACGCCGAGGCGAAAGGCTTCCTGGATGTCGATGGTGTTCACGACGAGCGGGCCGAATGGTTTCGTGGCAGTTTCATACCCGCACAAGCATAGGCGCGCACGGACGGCATGGGCAGGTCTATCGGTGCCAACAACGCCCGCAGTGTTCAGGCGGCCACGGCGATCCCGAACTCACGCCCGGCGTTCTCGAGGAAGAGCCAGAGATAGGGTGCGAAGGAACCGTTGACGTAGAGCTCGAACCGGTCGCCGCTGTCCGGCCGGCAAAGAACCACCGTGGCCTTGCCCAGCAGCGTGCGCGTGACCATGCCCGGCCGGAAAACCTGCGGATGCAGGTCCAGCGGACAGCCGGCAGCGAGGACGTCGGCGGCATGGGTGCCACCCACGGCTATGCCGGTAAAGCGATCGCTGACGTCGATCACCGCATGATGGCGGCCGGCGAGCCCGGCGCGCAGTCCCGCCGCCTGCACCTCGACCTCGGCCTCAGCAACCAGCAGTAGCCACTCGTCGGGGCCGAGCCACAAGGCCCGGACGGCCGCGCTCCCGGCGTCCCACAGCGGCCCCGGGAGCGGGAAGCCGAGCACGTCGGCGGCAGCTTCCGCCACATCCGCCGCAGCGCGCAGGACGAGCTTACCGCCGAAGGGCAGCGCCTGCAGCGTGACGGGGGTCGACCCCGCCGAGGACCGCCCGGGCTGCGCCAGGGCTTCGAGCGGGCTCCTGCGCATGGGCTTAGACATTGAGGCGCAACCCTTCCGGATCCACGAAGACGGACTTGCTCACTCGGGCGGGGATCACCCGGTCGGCCATGGGAATGTGCACCGTCCTGCCCTCCATCGCATGGCCGTCCTGGATTAGGGCCAGGGCGATCGAACGGCCTAGGCTGGGGCTGTGGTAGCTCGACGTCACGTGCCCGATCATCGGCACCGGCGGGTGCGGCACGTCGGCCGACGCCACGACCTGCGCGCCCTCCTCGAGCACCGTCCCCGGCTCGATGGTCAGCAGGCCCACGAGCTGCTTGCGGCCGGGTGCGGCCAGGCCCTCGCGCGCGAGGCCGCGCTTGCCGATGAAGTCCTTCTTCGCCTTGCCGACGATCCAGCCCATGCCGAGATCGTAGGGCGTCACCGTGCCGTCGGTCTCCTGGCCGACGATGATATAGCCCTTCTCCGCCCGCAGCACGTGCATGCTCTCGGTGCCGTAGGGCGTGACGCCAAGCGGCTGGCCCGCGTCCCACAAGGCCTCCCATAGCGCGGCCCCGTAGCCCCATGGCACGTTGACCTCGTAGGCGAGCTCGCCGGAGAAGCTGATTCGGAACACCCGGGCCGGGATGCCGGCCACCCTGCCCTCCTTGAAGGCCAGATGCGGAAAGGCGTCGTTGCCGAGATCGATGTCCGTGCCGGCCGCCTGCAGCAGCGCGCGTGACTGCGGGCCGACCACGGCGATGGCGGCCCACTGCTCCGTGACCGAGGTGCAGTAGCAGCGCAGATCCGGCCACTCGGTCTGCAGCCATTCCTCAAGCCAGGCCAGGACCCGCGGCGCACCGCCGGTCGTGGTCGTCATGTGGAAATGACCGGCGCCCAGCCGCGCGGTGACACCGTCGTCGAATACCATGCCGTCGTCGCGAAGCATCAGCCCGTAGCGGCAGCGGCCGACCTCAAGCTTGGTCCAGGCATTGGTGTAGACGCGGTTGAGAAGCTCTGCGGCGTCGGCACCCTGCAGGTCGATCTTGCCCAGCGTGCTGGCGTCGAACAGGCCGACCCCCTTGCGGACGGCGAGGCACTCGCGCCGGACGGCGGCATGCAGGTCCTCGCCGGCCTGCGGGAAGTAGCGGGCTCGCTTCCAGTTGCCGACATCCTCGAACACGGCCCCGCGTGCCGTGGCCCAGTCGTGACTGGGCGTGCGGCGGATCGGATCGAACAGCTCCAGCGCGTGCGGCCCCGCCAGCGCCCCAAAGGGCACCGGCGTGTAGGGCATGCGGAAGGTCGTGGTGCCAACGGCCGGAATCGTGAGGCCGCGCTTGTCGGCGACGATCGCCAAGGCATTGACGTTGCTGGTCTTGCCCTGATCGGTTCCCATGCCGGTCGTGGTAAAGCGCTTGACGTGCTCGATCGACTGGAAGCCCTCGAGGACGGCGAGGCCCAGATCCTTGGCGGTGACGTCATTCTGAAAATCGACGAACGCCTTGGCGAACGCGCTGCGGGGCTGGACCGACCAAGTGGCTAGCACCGCACCGGCCTTGGGCTCGCGCACCTCGAGCTCGCCCAGGCTCGCCGCCCTGAACCCGGCGGCCGCAGCGGCCTCGGCACCGGTCCGGGCGCCCTCCGCGAAGCAGTCGGCCAGGGATTCCGCACCGTTGCAGGCTCCGGCGGAGCGTTCGGGCTGGGCGCCGACATCGGGCACGAACGCCGCGGCGGCATCGTCGAAGCGGAGCTTGCCGCGCGACTGCGAGAACAGATGCACGGTTGGGTTCCAGCCGCCGGACTTCAGCAGGCAATCGCAGTGAAAGCCTTGCGGCTGCCGGTCAGGCACCCCACCGTCGGCTTGCAGCGACGATACCCAGACCCGCCGGATCCGGCGTCGGCCGTCGGTCCCGACCACCGCTGCGCCGTGCAGGATGCGCAGCCCCATGTCGGCGGCGAGCTTCGGCAGCTCGCCCTCCGACGTCGGGCGCAGATCGACGATGGCCTCAACCGTGACGCCGGCGCGAGCGAGGTCGATGGCGGCGACGTAGGCGCTGTCGTTGTTGGTGAAGACCACCGCCCGCTGGCCTGGACGGACGGCATAGCGATTCAGATAGGTCCTGGCGGCGCTGGCCAGCATGACGCCGGGACGGTCATTGCCACCGAACACGAGCGGCCGCTCGATAGCCCCCGTCGCCAGCACCACCTGCTTCGCCCGCACCCGCCACAGACGCTGCCGCGGCTGGTTGGCGGATGGCACCGGCAGATGGTCGGCGACCCGTTCCACCAGCGCCAGGTAGTTGTGGTCGAGATAGCCGAATGCCGTGGTCCGACGCAGGATCACGACCTCGGGCATCGACTCCAGCTCGCGGACGACGGCCTTCAGGCCCGCGTCGCCGGCAAGACCGTCGAACGTCGCGAGCGTGCCGCTTTCGGCCAGCAGCGAGCCGCCGAGATCGGCGTCGCGCTCGACCAGCATCACCCGGGCACCGCTGCGTCCGGCCGCCACCGCCGCCATCAGGCCGGCAGGGCCGGCGCCGACCACCAGCACATCGCAGTGCGCATGGCGATGCAGGTAGCGGTCCGGATCGGGCCGGGTCGGCGCCTTGCCGAGCCCGGCCGCACGGCGGATGAACGGCTCGTAGACCGACTGCCACCAGGCTGCCGGCCAGAGAAAGGTCTTGTAGTAGAAGCCGGCCGGCAACAGCGGCGACAGCACGTCGTTGATGGCACCGACGTCGAACGCCAGCGACGGCCAGCGATTCTGGCTGGCCACGGTCAGCCCGTCATACAGCTCGACCTCAGGTGCCCGCAGGTTGGGATCGCTGCGGCCCCCTTGGCGCTCCAGCTGCACCAGTGCGCTGGGCTCCTCGGCCCCTGCCGTCATGATGCCGCGCGGCCGATGGTACTTGAAGCTGCGCCCGACGAGATGAACGCCATTGGCG
>JAPJRA010000538.1 GCA_030824835.1 Geminicoccaceae bacterium
TCCTGAGGGTCGGCTCGGTCGTCCTCGCCCTCATGTATCACCATCATGTATTCCACGACGTCATCCCTCATTGGTCACGTGGCGCGGGTCCGGCCCACGCCCGCTCCGATGAGCCGCGAAGGCAGGCGATTTCGACAGCACGGTCGAGAAATATCATGCCCACGGCCCTTCGAGCACCTAGAGCACGGAGGTCGAGAGGTCGGCGGCGAGGGTCGGGGTCTGTTCCGGCCAATGCTCGTGATTGCGGACGGCTCCGGCGGAACGGACCTCCGGTATGAGGTCGAGGTCAAGGTCGGCAAAGACCCAACGCGGCTGGTCGAGTTCCCCCAACACCAGCACGCCATCATCCGGGAACCCCAGATCAGGGGGGGCGTACACACCCACCGCACCCCGATTCACATCTACGGCGGGGGACCACGGCGCCTCACCCACGAGCGGCGCCTGGACGACGACGAGCTGGCTCTCCAGCGCCCGTGCCTGCGCACCGACCCGTACCCGCCAGTAACCGCGCAGGGTCTCGGTGCAGGAGGGGACCAGAATGAGCTCGGCGCCGGCCTCCGCCAGCCGGCGCGCCAGAAGCGGGAACTCGACGTCGTAGCAGATGCAGACGCCGAGCCGGCCCAGTGCCGTGTCGAACAGGCGCAGCTCGGTGCCACCGGAGACACCCCACGGATCGCGCTCGAAGCAGGTCATCACGACCTTGTCCTGCGCCGCCGTGCCGCCGTCGGGGCCGTAGAGCCAGGCGCGATTGTGGTGCCGTCCGGGACCGGCGGCGACCGGGAGGCTGCCGCCCAGGATGTAGACGCCGCGCTGGCGGGCGAGTTGCCGGTGCAGCGCCACGACCCGCTCCTCCAGCGAGGCCACGGCCTCGAGCTGCCGGTGCAGGTCGCCCGGAATCGGGGCGGGGAACAGCGAGGCCAGCTCCATGCCGGCATATTCGGGAAACACCAGCAGCCGGGCACCCGCGCCTGCGGCAGCGTCGACCCAGGCGGTCAGCTTACGGACGTAGGCATCCCAGTCGTCCAGCCAGTCGATCGGGTACTGGGCGGCAGCCAGCTTGAGCGTCCGCCGGGTCATGATCGCAGGTCCTTGAGCCAGAACTGCATCGGCTTCACGCTTTCCCCAGCCTCGTCCAAGTCCCGCCAGGCGATGTGCCCGAGCAGATCGGGTATCGGCGCGAAGCCGCGCTTGCGCCAGAACGCATCCAGCGGGACATAGGCTTGTGGCCGGCGCGGATGGTCGGCCGCCCGCATCACCGCGCAGAACGCGGCGTACCGAATGCGGCCCAGCGCCCGCGCATGGGCCTCGCGCTCGGCAAAAAAGCCGACGCCGACGCCACGGCCGCGATACTCCTGGAGCAGGACCGACTCGCCGAAATAGAACACCTCGCCCACCGCATAGCCATGCTCGGCGAACGGCTTGGTCAGGGCCTCGGGCTCGGCCGCCAGCGGCAACCCGGTCGAGGCGCCGACGACCCGCTCGCCGTCGAAGGCGCCGACGACGACGCCGTCCGCGGTGGCGGCGTAGGTGCGCAGGTAGCGCTCCTCGTAGTCGAGCGAGCCGTCATAGAGATAGGGAAAGGCGCGAAAGACGGTGATCCGCAACCGTGCCAGCTCGGGAAGCAGCCCCTTGAGCCGCTCGCCGGTGAGCCGCTCGAGCCGAACCCCGCTCACGCCGCGCCGCCGACCTGCGCACTCCAGTCGGCCAGATTGTAGTAGGTCGTCACCCGCGCAATGCGGCCGTCGCGCAGATCGAAGAACGTACCGGCGGGCAGACGGTAGGCCTGACCCCGCGCGGGTGGCAGGCCGGCATCGGTGACGAGGTAGGTCCCCTCGACCACGAACTCGGCGGACCCGCGTCGCCCATCGGCGCTGCACATCACCACGATGTCTTGCAGCTGCTCGCGGTAGCAGCGGTCCATGTGGGCGAGGAACCGGCCAAATGCGTCCCGACCGGTCTCCCGGGCACCCTGGTTGATGTCGTGGGCGACGTCCTCGGTCAGGAGTGCCAGCATCGCCCCGCGATCGCCTCTGTTAAATGCTTCATAGTATGCGCGGATCACTTCGACGCTCACGACCGGCCTCCTGCAAGATCAAGGCCCCCATCTAAGCGAGCGGCCTGCAGGCGGCAATGGAGCAGCCACCTCTCGGGCGATTGCCATGTTGCATCAAAGCGTGTTCCTTGAGCCATATACCTGCCGCGCCGCCGGAGACGCATTTGGGCCTATATTCGGGCGTGATCGTGCCACGCCTCATCCATAAGATCATGGCCGACCAGGTATTGCTGCCGCTACGCGAGCGCGTGATCCGCGGCGCCAGCGGCCGGGTGCTGGAGATCGGCATCGGTGCCGGCCCCAACCTGCCGCTCTACGGCCGCGAGGTCATGGACCTGCAGGCCGTCGATCCATCACCCTATCTGCTGGCCCAGGCGCGTCGCGTCGCGAGCTGGCTGCCGTTTCCGGTGCGCCTGCTGGAGCAGTCGGCCGAGCACCTGCCGCTGGCCGATGGCAGCGTCGACACCGTCATCGTCACCTGGTCGCTGTGCTCCATTCCCGACCCCATGGCGACCTTACGCGAAGCGTACCGTGTGCTGGTGCCCGGCGGTCGGGTGCGTTTCGTCGAGCATGGTCTGGCACCTGCGCCGCAAGTGGCTCGTTGGCAGCGTCGGCTGACACCGATCTGGCGCCGCCTTGCCGGCGGCTGCAGGCTCGACCGGCGCACGGATCGATTGCTCGAGCGTGCCGGGTTCACGCTCGAGAAGCTGGAGACGGGGCACCTCATCCCGGGGCCGCGGCTGCTGACCTACCATTACCTGGGCGTGGCGCGCCGATGACGGCCTCGCGCCCGCAGCCTTGCAACCGAGGCGATGCCCATCGCATAGTGCGGCCGGCTTAGGAGAACGGGACGGATGCGGGACGTCACGGTAGCGACCACGCAGATGGCGTGCGACTGGGACCGCGATCGCAACGTGGCGCGGGCCGAGGCTCTCGTGCGCGAGGCAGCGGCGCGGGGAGCGTCCATCATCCAGCTCCAGGAGCTGTTCGAGAGTCCCTATTTCCCCAAGGACCAGTCCGCCCGCTATTTCGCCTTGGCGCAACCCATCGAGGGCCACCCGCTGGTGGCCAGGATGAGCCGCTTGGCCGCCGAGCTGCGCGTGGTCCTGCCGATCAGCTTCTTCGAGCGTGCGAACAACGCCTATTTCAATTCAATGGCGATGATCGACGCCGACGGCAAGGTGCTGGGCCTTTATCGCAAGGGCCATATCCCGGACGGCCCCGGCTATCAGGAGAAGTACTACTTCAACCCCGGCGATACCGGCTTTCGCACCTGGCAGACAAAGTTCGGCTGCATCGGCGTCGGCATCTGCTGGGACCAATGGTTTCCCGAGGCGGCGCGGGTCATGGTGCTGATGGGGGCCGAGCTGCTGCTCTACCCGACGGCCATCGGCTCCGAGCCGCAGGCGCCGACCTACAGCAGCCGCACGCACTGGCAACGCGTCATGCAGGGTCACGCGGGGGCCAACATGGTGCCGGTGATCGCCGCCAACAGGGTTGGCGTCGAGCACGGCGACAGCTGCAACTTGGAATTCTACGGCAGCTCGTTCATCACCGACGGGACCGGCGAGATCATCGAGCAGGCGCCGACCTCGGGCGACGCCTGCTCGAT
>JAPJRA010000539.1:0-2795 GCA_030824835.1 Geminicoccaceae bacterium
CAGTCGGGTGTGGGCGTGTGGATCTCGCCCTTGATGACGAAGAACAGATTGGCCCCCGTCGTCTCGGCGACGTAGCCGCGATAGTCCAGCATCAACGCATCGCCGAAGCCCTTGGCCTCGGCGTCGTGCTTGCAGATGGTGCAGATCATGTAGAGGCCCGCGGCCTTGGCGTGCACCGGGGCGGTGTTGGGCGCCGGCCGCTGGTAGATGGCGCGGGTCAGGCGGAGATCGCGGTAGTAGGCGCCCCATTCCCACACGGCGATTGCCACGTTGATCTTCGCCCCTTGCGCCGAGACACCCATCTGCTCGGAGCCACGCCAGGCGATGGGCCGCACGTAGCAGTCCTTGAAGCCCATCTTGGCCACGGTGGCAGCCTTGGCGGCATCGAGCTCGGCCACGGAGTAGGGCACCTCGAAGCCGAGGATGCGCCCGCTGTCGATGAGGCGCTGGCTGTGGTCGGTGCTCTTGAAGATCCGCCCGTCGTAGCAACGCTCGCCCTCGAACACGGCACTGCCATAATGCAGCGCATGGGTGAGGACATGGACCTTCGCGTCGCGCCACGGCACGAATTCGCCATTCAGCCAGATCTGGCCATCACGGTCGTCATAGGAGATGAGCTGCGACATGAGAGGTGCCTTGCGCGCGCGGCGACGGGAACGGACTAACGGAATCGAGGATTGCGATCGCTATCACTGCCCCTCATAAGTGTCAATCAACGGCCGGCGCGGCCCCTTGCCTGCAAACGATGACATCACCCAACCCCTTGTTTTTGCGCGACGAAGAGCTGGAGCGGGGACTCGAGCTGCTTTATTTCGCGAGTCATCAACTGAGCTTGGACGCCGTCGCGCCGCGGGCGCACGCCGACATCGACGAGACCGATCATCGGACATTGTTCCTCATCGAGCGGCAGCCCGGCATCACCCTCGCGGAGCTGTCCGAGGTGCTGGGCGTCAGCAAGCAGACCCTGTCGCGCCATCTCAAGCGGCTGACGACGGCCGGGCTCATCGACCAGGGGACGACGGCGCAGGACCGACGCAAGCGCCCGTTGCGACTTACGCCTCGGGCCGTGACCGTGCTGGACGACATCAAGATGCTGCAGAAGAGGCGGCTGCGCCAGGCCTGCAAGAGCGCCGGTGCGACGGCGGTCGAGGGCTTCCAGCGCGTGCTGCTCGACCTTGTGGGCGAGCCGCGGCGCGAGCTGCTGCGCCGCCTGACGGCGGGGATACGTGGTCGATGAGCGAAGAGACGGAAGACGCCCCCCATATCCTGGTCGTGGACGACGACGCGCGGCTGCGGCAGCTGCTGCATCGCTACCTGGTCCAGAACGGCCACTACGTCACCACCGCCGCCGATGCCGCCGAGGCCAAGGAGAAGGCCAAGAGCATGGCCTTCGACCTCTTGGTCGTCGACGTGATGATGCCCGGCCAGGACGGGCTGTCGCTGACGGAGGAACTGCGCCGCGAGAGCGAGGTGCCGATCCTGCTGCTGACGGCACGCGGGGCGCCCGAGGATCGGATCCGCGGGCTGGAGGCCGGTGCCGACGACTATCTGGCCAAGCCGTTCGAGCCGCGCGAGCTGCTGCTGCGGATCGCGACGATCCTGCGCCGTGTCCATGCCACGCGAACCGACGACATCGTCCGCTTCGGCCCGTTCACGTTCAACCGGCGCTCGGCCGAGCTGCGTCGCCAGGACGACGTGATCCACCTCACCACCGGCGAGATCTCGCTGCTGCAGGCGCTGGCTGCCAAGCCCGGTCGCGCGATCAGCCGCGCCGAGCTCGGCGACAAGGGCGTGGTGGCGGGCTCCGACCGGGCCGTCGACGTGCAGATGGCGCGGCTGCGGCGCAAGATCGAGGACGACCCCCGGCAGCCGCGCTACATCCTCACCATGCGTGGCTCGGGCTACGTGCTGCGGCTCAGCAGTTGATCGTCATCACGCCTCTGCGCCGGCTGCTGAACCGGACCGTCGTGCCGCGCAGCCTGTTCTGGCGCTCGCTGCTCATCGTCGTGATTCCGCTGCTGATCATGCAGCTCGTGCTCACCTATGTGTTCTACAATCGGCACTGGGATACCGTCACGTTGTGGCTGTCGCTCGGCGTCGCCGGCGAGGTGTCGCTCCTGGCCGAGATGATCGAGGAGGCGCCGGACGACGCTGCCCGCACCGATCTGTACGAGCGCGCCCAGCGCAACCTGGACCTCTCCGTCACGCTGCAGCCCGGCGGCAGCCTCGAGGCCGCCGTCGCCGCCGCCGGGATCGCCACCAAGGTCGGGCACATCGACAACAAGATCCTGGAGGCATTCGAGGAACGTCTGAAGCATCCGTTCGCGGTCGATCTGCAGCCGGACGATCCGGATCGAATCACGGTGTACGTGCAGATCCGGCAGGGGCTGCTAACGATCGACGTTGCCCGCAAGCGCGTGACCAGCACCACGGCCTGGCTGCTGCTCGCCTGGATGGTGGGCAGCTCGGTGGTCCTGGCGGCGATAGCGGTCTACTTCCTGCGCCTGCAGGTGCGTCCGATCCGGCAGCTCGCACAGGCGGCGGACAGTTTCGGCAAGGGTCGCGATGTCGGCGATTTCCGGCCGCGCGGCGCCATGGAGATTCGCCAAGCGGCCCACGCGTTCAACCTGATGCGGCACCGGATCCTGCGCCATATCAGCCAGCGCACGGAGATGCTGGCGGCGGTCAGCCACGATCTGCGGACGCCGCTGACCAGGATGCGGCTGGAGCTCGAGTTGATGGGCGTCGAGGACGATGCCATTCTGGCCGGGCTGCGCCAGGACGTCCTCGAGATG
>JAPJRA010000539.1:2805-3661 GCA_030824835.1 Geminicoccaceae bacterium
CTCGAGATGTCGAAGCTGGTCGAGGAATATCTCAGCTTCGCCCGCGGCGAGGCCCGCGAGGCCGTCGAGCCGACCGAGCTGCTGCCCTTGCTGGAAAGCATGCAGCACCGGGCCGAGCGTAGCGGCGTGACGCTGGAGATCGCCATGGAGCGGCGCATCGTCCTGCCGCTGCGGCCGACGGCGTTCCATCGCTGTCTCGGCAATCTGGTCGACAATGCCTGCCGCTATGCGAACTGGATCCGGATCACGGTCAAGCTGAAGGGCGACGTGGTGGAAATCGCAGTCGAGGACAATGGCCCCGGCATTCCGGAAGCCTACCGCGAGAAAGTGCTGGAGCCGTTCGTGCGGCTCGACGAGCAGCCCACCGGCGAGAACAGCGGGACCGGCCTCGGGCTGACCATCGCCCGCGATGTCGTCCTGTCGCTGGGCGGCGACCTGAAGCTCGGCCAGTCCCGGTTCGGGGGTCTGCGCGCCGTGTTGCGGCTACCGGCCTGAGCCGATGACCGCAACCACATCGATGCCGCCGCCACCACCCGTCATTCTGGCCTCGAAGAGCTCGGCACGGGCAGCCCTGCTGCAAGCCGCCGGTATCGAGTTCACGCCGGTCGGGGCTCTGGTCGACGAAGCCGGCATGCGCGAATCGCTGCACGCCGCTGCGGTACCGGCCGAGGATGCGGCCGTGGCGCTGGCCGAGCTGAAGGCGGCCCAGGTCGCATCGCGCGCGCCGGACGAGGCGTTGATCCTCGGCGCCGATCAGCTGCTCGAGGTCGAGGGCGAATGGCTGGAGAAGCCCGAGAGCGTGGCCGCTGCCCGTGACCAGCTGCTGCGTCTGCGCGGTCGCCGGCATCGCCTGATC
>JAPJRA010000540.1 GCA_030824835.1 Geminicoccaceae bacterium
CGGATGATGGCGTAGAACTGCGCGTCCTCCTCGTAGGTCTGGTTCATCTTGGCGGCAACCGGGCCGACAAAGCCGTAGGCGATGTAGACCCCCAGAAAGGTCCCAACCAAGGCACCGCCGATCATGCCGCCGAGGATCTCGACCGGCTGATTGATGGAGGCCATCGTCTTCACCACACCCAGCACCGCCGCGACGATGCCCAATGCCGGCGTCGAATCCGCGATGCTCTGCAGCGCGGCGGCGCGGGCATGCAACTCGGCATGATGCTTGCGCAGCTGCCGCTGCATGCATTCCTCGACCTGGTACGGATCATCCATGCTCATGGTCATCATGCGCAGGGTATCCGTCATGAACTCGAGGGCGAAGTGATCGGCGCGAATTCTGGGGTAACGGCCGAACAGCGCGCTTTCATGCGGATTGTCGATATGCGGCTCGAGGGCCAGGACGCCCTTGGTCTTCAGCAGCTTGACGACCAGGAACATCAGCGACAGCAGGTCGCGATAATCGTCCTTGCGCCAGTGGGGACCGGCGATCACCCGCTTGCTGTCGGCGAGCGCGCCCTTGACGACATCGACCTTGTTGGCGAGCAGGAACGTGCCCGCAGCGGCACCGCCGATCATCATCAGCTCGAACGGCAACGCCTTGAGGATGATGCCGAACTTGCCGCCGGCGAGCACGTAGCCGCCGAACACCATCCCGATCACGAGCACGACTCCGACAACCGCGAGCATCCGCCGCCCCAACTGACGCGTTCGCGGTCCGGTTTAGCAACGGCTCGTTAAGATCGCGTTAGTCCGGCGCCCGCCCGCGGCGGCGGCCGCACGGTCACTTCGGACGAAGCAACCGCAGCTTCTCGCGGTTCCAGTCGCGCTCCTTGATGGCGGCGCGCTTGTCGTGCAGCTTCTTGCCCTTGGCGAGGCCAAGCTCGATCTTGGCCCAACCACGCGACGTGAAGTAGAGGGCCAGCGGAATCAGGGTCATGCCGTCGCGGCGGACGGCACTGAACAGGCGCGCCACCTCCCGCTTGCGCAGCATCAGCTTGCGCGGCCGCCGGGTCTCGTGATTGAAGCGATTGCCGCCATGGAACTCGGGGATGTAGGCGTTGAAGAGCCACAGCTCGCCGCCCATCTCGCCGGCATGCGCCTCGCTGATGGTGGCCCGGCCCTCACGCAGCGACTTCACCTCGGTGCCGCTCAAGACCAAACCGGCCTCGATGCGGTCCTCGACGGCATAGTCGTGAAAGGCCCGCCTGTTCTGGGCGACGACCTGGCGTTCCGCCTGAACCCGAGCCATCTCGCCTCAGCCTGCCAAACCCACGGCCGCCAGCGCCGCGTCGACCTGTGCCCTGGCACGCTCCCCGAGCGGCACCAGCGGCAAGCGCACCTCGTCGGTGCAGCGCCCCAGACGGCTGAGCGCGTACTTGGCCGGTCCGGGACTGGTCTCGCAGAACAGCGCCTGATGCAACGGCAGCAGCCGCCGGTGCACCGCCAGCGCCTCGGCCGGGCGCCCTTCCCGCCAGGCCCGATGCATGTCCGCGCATAGCCGGGGCGCCACGTTGGCGGTCACGGAGATGCAGCCATGGCCACCATGGGCCAGGAACGCCACCACGTTGCCGTCCTCGCCGGACAGCTGGCTGAACTCCGCGCCGCAGGCGGCGTGCGTGAGCAGCGGCCGCATGATGTCGGCGGAGGAGTCCTTCACGCCGACGATGTTCGGGAGCCTCGCCAGGCGCGCCATGGTCTCCGGCGTCATGTCGACGACCGAGCGCCCGGGAATGTTGTAGATGATCAGCGGCAGCTCGACCGCGTCGTGGATCGCGCGAAAGTGGGCGTAGAGGCCCTCCTGCGTCGGCTTGTTGTAATAGGGCGTGACCACCAGGGCCGCGTCGGCGCCGGCCCGCTTCGCGTGACGGGTGAGACTGATGGCTTCGGCGGTCGAGTTCGAGCCGGTGCCGGCGATCACCGGCACACGCCCACCGACGGTCTCGATGCAGAGCTCAATCACGCGCTCGTGCTCGGGATGGGTCAGGGTCGGGCTTTCGCCCGTGGTCCCCACCGGCACAAAACCTTGCGTGCCTTCCGCCAGATGCCACTCGATCAGCCGCTGGAACGCCTGTTCGTCGAGCGCTGCGTTGCGGAACGGCGTCACGAGCGCCACAATTGAACCCTGGAACATCGTGTTCCGCCTTCCGGATCTTAGTCAACTATTAGTAGAATACCATCATAACCCGCCATGGCAGGACCGACAAGCGCGGCTAGGCGGGACGAGGTCCCATGGTGTAGGCGGACATGGATGCGGCGTAGTAACGATTGCGGTTGGCGACAGCAAGGCCGGATATGGCGTCGGTTGGGGGTGAGCCTCCAGCTGGTGCTCGCCGTCGTGGGGATATCGTCGACCGTGCTCGCGGCGGGGGAGGTCGACAGCGGGCGAATCCGCGAGCTTCTCGCCGACATCGACAAGGGCGACTGGCAGGGCGCGCGACGCCTGGCCGGTGGCCCAGGCGCTGCCTTGCTGGAGCCCTATGTCCGCTGGCGGGAGCTGCTCGAGCGTGACGACCGGCTGCCCTTTGCGGCCTACGTCGAGTTCATGCGCGCCAACCCGGACTGGCCCAGCCAGGGCACACTGCAGATACGCGCCGAAGACGGCTTGAATGCCGCAATCACGGACAAGGCCCGCCTCGCCTTCTTCGCCGACCGCGCCCCACGCAGCCGGCAGGGGCGTCAGCTTCTGGCCGAGGCGTTGCTGGCGGCGGACCGCCGGCAGGAAGCCGCCGCTCTGCTGCAGCGGAGCTGGGTGCAGGACGATTTCGATGCCGCTGCGGCGAGCGCCTTCCTCGACCGCTTCGGTGCCCATCTCCGCCCCGGCGACGATTCGGCACGACTGGACCGGCTGCTCTGGGACGGAAGAACCGACCAGGCTCGGCGGATGCTCGGCCGCGTCGGCAGTCGCGAGCGGGCCATCGCCGCGGCGCGCATCGCCCTCCAGGAGTCCGCCCCCGACGTCGAGCGGGCGATCGCCGCCCTGCCGGCAGCGGCGCAGAGTCATGCAGGCCTGCTCTTCGACCGATTGCGCTGGCGGGCGGAGCACGGCAACGAAGCCGGGGTGCAGGAGATACTCCTACGGCCACCGAGTGCGCTGGGCCGGCCGGAGAAGTGGTGGGATCACCAGCAGCGGGCCATCCGCGCCGCGATGGCGGAGCGCTCGTTCAAGCTTGCCTACCGGCTGGCGAGTTCGGCGCACCAGCCGCCAGGCAGCGCCTTTGCCGAGGCCGAATGGCTGGCGGGCTGGCTGGCGCTGAGATTCACGGGCCAGCCGAAGCTCGCCGCCGGACACTTCGAGCGGCTCTGGTCGGCCGTGACGACGCCGATCAGCCGGGCCCGCGCCGGCTACTGGGCCGGCCGTGCCGCAGCCGCGAACGGCAACCCACCGGTCGCCGCTCAATGGTACCGCCGCGCCGCCGGCTACCCGCACACCTTCTACGGACAGCTCGCCGCCGATGAGTTGGGCGTGGTCCGGGTCGAGCGGCTCCCGCCGTCGGAACGGCATGGCGCCATCGCCGGCAGCACCCTGCGCCGGCGTGCGCCGGCGCAGCTCGCCAGGCTCTTCTGCCGTGGCGGCCAGCCGGGCGCCGCCCAGCCCTTCTTTCGC
>JAPJRA010000541.1 GCA_030824835.1 Geminicoccaceae bacterium
CATGTCGCCGGCCAGCCGGCGACATGAGCTGCCACCAGCTCGGCCTGAGGTTACCCAGATCGGGTTGTCGGGCGCGGTGTTGGCGAGCCCCATGGAACCGCCATGGCGCACGTAGGCGGCAGGATCCGCCTGGAACAGCCCCATGAACTCCGGCGAGGCGACGAAATCGATGATGCTCGCCATGCAGGCCGGCGACGCGCGGTCGAGAAACATCCGCGTCGTCGGCGTCGGCACGTAGCGCCCGCCTTCCTTGGTCAGGAAGCCGCGCACCGTCAGGTAATCGGCGAGGATGCGGATGCCGCGCGGCGCTGCCCCGCAGGCGCTGGAGATCGTCTCCGCCGTGTCGACGCCGGCGCAGATCAGGCTGAAGAGATCGAGCCGGATCGCCGCCTGCATGGCTGCCGTCTGCTGATAGGCGAGGATGGCATCGACGACTGGCGCCGGATGTGGCTGTTCCATGGGTTCCCCTTCGCCTCGTCAATTGTCCAAGGCTGCACTGTAGCATCGTCCCGATGCTGGTGCGACGGCGACGGGCTGGGCGGTCCGGCCTACCCGATCGGCGCCGGAATGGACGCCCCGGTTGCTTCGAGCGCCGCGGCCAGATAGTCCGCGAAGGCCTGCACCTTGAGCGACGGGCGCCGGCCGCTTGGATAGACGGCATGAACGTCGACCGGGTCGAGCCGGAAGTCGGTCAGGACGGGCACGAGGCGGCCGGCTGCCAGGTCCTCCCGACACATCCAGTGCGAGACGATGGCGATCCCGAGCCCCGCCTTGACGCAGGCGATCACACCCTCGGCCGTGGCCACCTGCACCCGGCCGCCGACCTCGACCGAGGTCACGGTGCCCTCCTGTTGAAAGCTCCAGCCGCCACGCCCGGAGAGCCCGGGGCCGACGATGCAGTCGTGGCCCGACAGGTCGGTAGGCGTCATGGGGATGCCCCGTGCTGCCAGATAGTCCGGTGCGCCTATGGCCAGTCGCGGGGCCGAGGCGAGCCGGCGCGCGATCATGCCGGAATCGGCGAGCCGCCCCAGCCGCAGCGCCAGGTCGGCTCCCTCAGCCACGAGGTCGTCCAGGCGGTCGGAGATCAGCAGCTCGATCCGCAGCCCAGGATGGCGGGCGAGGAACGCCGGCAGGCGCGGAATGACCTCGCGGGTGCCGAAGGCACCGGACAGGTCGACCCGCAGCAGACCGTGCAGGCTGTCGATGCCGCGCGCCGCCGCCTGGGCGTCGTCGAGATCGGCCAGGACCTGCCGGGCCCGCTCGAGGAACACCGCCCCCGCCTCGCTCGGGGTGACCTGTCTGGTCGTGCGCAGTAGCAGCCTGACGCCCAGCCGCGCCTCGAGGCTCGCCACCATCCGCGACACGGTGGGCTGCGACACGCCGAGCTCGCCGGCGACGCGCGAGAAGCTGCCGGTCTCGGCGGCGCGGACGAAGGCGGCAAGCTCGAGCAGACGGTCGCTCATACGCTGTGCGTATAAGCAAGATGCAAACGCCGCGTCTACCGTGTCAGGCTTGCGGAAGTCATCTTCACCGCACGCCGCCGAACCCCCGGCGCTGCAAGGAGAGACCGGATGACGCTGCAAGACCGCCTCGACGCCTTCAAGGCCGACTTCGAGGCCGGCAAGCCGCCGTACCATGTTCCCCATACGGTCATCGAGACCATGCACCAGGCGACCGCCGAGCTGATCGCGTCGGGCCAGGCGGCGCGCGCCGTGAAGACCGGCGACATAGCGCCAAGCTTCGTCCTCGACGATCCGGACGGCCGCCCGGTGAGCTCGGCCGAGCTTCTGGCCCGGGGACCCGTGGTGCTGACCTTCTACCGCGGCGTCTGGTGCCCCTACTGCAACATGGAGCTGCAGGCACTCCAGGCCGCCCTGCCCGAGATCACGGCCCGCGGCGCCAACGTGGTCGCGATCTCGCCGCAGACAGAGGTCAACAGCCGCAAGTCGACTCGCCAGAACCAGCTGACCTTCCCCATTCTCAGCGATCCGGCGGGCGAGGTCGCCCGCGCCTTCGGCCTGCGCTTCGCGCTGCCCGATTACCTCGTCGATCTCTACAAGAGCCTGAGGAACGACCTGCCGACCTTCAACGCCGACCCGGCCTGGACCCTGCCGATGCCGGCGCGCTACGTGATCGGCACCGACGGCATCGTCGCCTACGCCGAGGTGAACCCGGACTATACCAGGCGCCCCGACCCGTCCGAGCTGCTGCCGGTGCTCGACCGGCTGGCGGCCAGGCGCGCCGCCTGACCTCCCGCCATCATTCCAGCGTGCTGCTCTCCCACGCAGCATGGGCGACCTCGGCGTTGGCGGCGAGCACGGCCACCACGGCCTCGATCTCGGCGACGACGACAGCGGTGCTGATCAAAACAGCGGTGACCTCGACCGAGCCGTCGCCGCGCTCGTCGACCTCCAGGTCGCCCACGGGATAGTGGGCGGCATTGAGCTGCTGGATCAGCAGACGCCGCACGCTGGCCAGATGGCTCGCCTGCGTCGTCACCCGCACCTCGAACCGGGCCTCGCCACTCTCCTCGTCGAGCGGTGCCCGATTGATCCAGTCGACCAGTGGATGCAGCAGCAGATTGGCCGCGAGCACGAACGCGGTCACCAGCACGGCCTCGGCGACAAGGTCCGAGCCGGCGCAGGCCCCGACCGCCGCCGTGGCCCACAAGGTGGCCGCCGTATTGAGGCCGCGCACGTTCGGGCCATCCTTCATGATGACGCCGGCCCCGAGAAAGCCGATGCCCGACACGACATAGGAGATGACGCGCACGGCCTCGACATCCCCGGCCAGGCGCTGCGCGATGTCGACGAAGGCCGCGGCGCCCACCGCGACCAGCGTGTTGGTCCGTAAGCCCGCGCTCCGCTGCTTGTACTGCCGCTCGGCGCCGATGAGCGTGCCCAGGACGAATGCCATCAGCAGGCTGAACGCACTGTCGAGGATGGGATAGAGCTCGAAGGTCTGAATGAAGTGCACCAAGCTGATCCCATGGGAAATGGCGGGGCGGCAATGCGGCGCCTACCATAGGTGTCGATATGCGGCTGGCCGATGACAGCGCGTGCCGGTTGACGGCCGTTCAGCGGTCGGCCTCGAACCCGTAGCGCACCAGTTCTTCGAACGTGCGCGGCCGGACGATGTCGGCCATGGTGGCCAGGATTTCCGATACGTCGCGGTAGAAGCTCCCCATCAGCCGCAGACGCTTGAAATCGCTCTCACCGATCACATCCGTCCCGTGATCGCGAACAAGCGCATCCAGCTCACGTTGCTGTTGCTGCCAATGGATCGCGATCCGGGTTCTGGCGACCGGCGTGTCGATCCCGGCGTCCGGCAGGGCGTAGATGCGGACCCGATCCAGGAACGCGGCGCTTTCCTGCCGGCTCGTCTGCCACAGCTCGCACAACTCATACATGCAAAAGGGCGAGCGCAGGTACTTCGCGCTGATGATGACAAACACTCGCTTGCCTTCACCAAGGCGGCCCATGAACTTCATGATGCTGTCGCCGACGCTCAGCGAGGTCTTGTCGCGCACGATCCTGATGTCGCGTGCCTTCGCCTCCTCGCACAGCCGGTCGACCACGGCCTCGCGTTGCCGGCCTTCGGGGCTCGCGTCGCCCCAGGCGTAGGACACGAACCACTCGGGC
>JAPJRA010000542.1 GCA_030824835.1 Geminicoccaceae bacterium
GGTCACGGACAGGCTGGCGGCAGCGCAGCCGATGCGGACGGCCTCCAGGGGCTCGCTTCCCTCGGCCAGGGCGGCCGCGAACGCGCCGTTGAAGCAGTCGCCGGCACCGGTGGTGTCCACGACCCGGTCGACCGGATAGGACGGTACCACGATCGACCGCTGACGGTCGTGCAGCAGGGCCCCCCGGGCGCCCAGCGTCAGGACGGCGCAGCCGGCGCCGTTGGCCAGCAGCCAGTCGCCGGCCCGGCGCGCGTCGTCGATGGTGGCGACCTCGATGCCGGTCAGGATCGCAGCTTCGGTCTCGTTGGGGGTGATGTAGTCGCACAAGGCCAGCATCGCCGCCTCGACCGGCACCGCGGGTGCCGGATTGAAGATCGTGAGCGTGCCGCTGGCCCGAGCCAGCTCGAGGGCGCGTCTGGCTGCCGCCAGGGGCTGCTCCAGCTGGGTGACGAACACGGCAGCCGCGCTGATGGCATCGGCCCAGGACTCGACGTCGGCAGGCCCGATCTCGGCCGCGGCGCCAGCCTCGACGATGATGGCGTTGTCGCCGGATTCGGTGCTGACGAAGATGAAGGCCGCCCCGGTCGGCTGCGCTCCGCTGGTGATCACCCTGCCAATGTCGATGCCTTCGTTCTCCCAGGTCCGCCGACCCACGGTGCCGAACTCGTCGTCGCCGACCCTGGTCAGGAACGTGACCGCGGCGCCGGCCCGAGCCGCGGCCACCGCTTGATTGGAGCCCTTGCCGCCCGGCCCGAGCTTGAAGCCGGAGCCGAGGATGGTCTCGCCCATGACCGGCAGGCGGCCCGCCCGGAACGCCAGGTCGACCACGAATATCCCGAGGATGACGACGCCGCTGCGCTGGCTCATGGCGGTGGAATCACCCCCTTCTTGAAGATGAAGCAGCCGTAGAAGCGGCGCTCGCCGGTGGCGATGACGGCATAGGCGCTGCGGGCCCGCTCGTAGAACGCGAACCGCTCGACGCTGCCCATGGGCCAGGACCGGCCTTCGGCCGCATCGATCTCCGCCTGCACCTCGCGCTGCACATCCGGAATCTCGTCCGGTTTGCCGACGATCTCCATGCGCGAGGCAGGTGCCTCCACGAAGCTGTCGAGCGGCAGCACCGAAAGCACGGCTCGCGCCGCCTGTGCGGCCGTCACGTTGTCGATCCGCAGCAGCCGGCCCAGAACGGTGGCGCGGGCGACGGAATCGGCGGGAAAGTTGGTGTCGCAGAGCACGAGCTCGTCACCATGGCCCATGGCGCGCAATGCATGCAGCACGTCCGCGTTCAACAGCGGGTCAATCGATTTCAGCAAGGGCTCGCCTCCCAACGATGCCGCCGGGCTCTCCCGCCGCAGCCTCGCTCGGGGCGTGCAGGCGATGGGCTCCGTGCGGCGGCAGACTGGTCGGGCGGGCCCGGCCTGTCAATCGCCGCGCTGGGTCGGGCCGGCAGGCGCCGCGCAGCGGCGGATGCGGCGTGGGCGTGCCGTCTCGCCTATTAGTCCTCGAAGACGATGAGCTGCACCGGGCCGGGTACGCCCCACAAGCCGTTGGTGACCAGAAAGGCCGAACGGCCGGTCCCGTTCCAGTTCTTGAAATTGGTGGCGGTATCGCCATAGCCTTCGGTCAGCGTAGGCAGGGGGATGGTGTGGTAGGACTTTCCATTGCCATTGTTCATCAGCATGATGTTCTGATACTTGCTGTGCGGTCCCTGCGTGATGAACACATCCAACTTCCTGTCGCCATTCACATCCCCGACGCCGAGGTCTGTCCCCGCGCTGACCGCATAGGTGAAGTTCGCTTTGGGATAGGTTCCGTTCACATTGAGCCAGACAGTGAATTTCGTCTTCTCCAAGATCAGGAGATCCTGTTTATTGTCATTGTTGACGTCGGCAAGCTTCAGGGAAAGGGCTCTACGTTTCCTGTATGCTGTGGATGCCGTGACATCGGTGAATACGCCATTGACGTTCTTATAAGTGACGACACCTATACCACTATCTACTCTGCTGCAGAACAAGAGATCGCGCCATTTGTCGCTATCGATATAGCCTGAGACGGTGCACTCCGAGCCCAGGTAACGGCGCACCTGCGAATCCGTCACCTCTTCGAACCGGCCGCCGACATTCTTGTACAGTCGATTAAGTGGAGGATAGATCGACGGCCCCTCGTTGGCGACGACAATGTCCGGCAGTCCATCATTGTTGTAGTCGAAGGCCAGCGGCTTGCGTGCCCTGCCGTGCGGATCGGTCACCCCCCAGCTCGCGGCCACGTCCGCGAACGTGTGATCCGCGCGCTGGATGAACAGCGAATTCGGATAGGCCTTGGTGCAGGTGCCCTTGCAGGCGCCGGTGACGCAGTAGACGTCGGGCAGACCGTCCGGTTTCCCGTTGCCGCTGAGGCTGCCGAAATCCGCGGCGACACAGCCATGTCGGTCGGTCTTGTAAAAGGTGCCGTTCAGCACCTCGGCGAAGGTGCCGTCGCCCTGGTTCTGCATCAGCGCCCAGGGCGAGCCGCCATGGGTCGAGAGCAGGATGTCGGAATCGCCGTCGCCATCATAATCGAAAATCGGCGTCTCGCCTTGGGTCTTCGAGCTCGGAGCGCCGTGGAAGTTCAGCCCGACCTCGCCTGCAATGTCGCGGGCCACCGGATCGCGCGCTTGCGCCTTAGTGGAAACGGCGAGAGCTCCGGCGATCAGGCTGGCGACGATGGCGACGAGGCCAAGCCGCCATGGCCGGGTCGTCCGGGGCGGGCGCCTTATTCTACCGATAGATGAATTTTGGCACGACCCATCGGCCGCGGAAACGGCATTCCGCATCATTTGTTCCCACGCTTGGTGTCTTCGTTGCACCCCAAGCAACCATAATGGGGCGGCGGTCTCAAGGGTGAAGTTCCGAATTCACCCAATAGTGTTAAGCTAGTTCTCGCATTCGAACAATTTAGGTCGTCAAAAATCAACCATTAATAATAACAACTTTACATAACCATGCTGCGGCCGTGTCCATCTCCGCAGCTCTGGGGCGTCCGTTCAACCGTCTTCCGTTCATCTGCTGCGGAGTGTCCGATCGGCTCTCGGCGAGCCGGGCTCGGGGCGGCGGCTGCCGTGCCGGCTCTGGCTCACCTATGACGTGCGGCCTCCGCTGCCAGCGATGGTCCCAAAAAGCGCGTCCCGATTGTGCCGGCCCTCGGCCGCCAACGTTTGGATGTAGGGGTCGGAATGGTCCAGAAAAGTACAATCCATTCAATATCTTACGAGAATCCGGGTGCCGTTCCCCCTACCGAAGCGGCAAGGATGAAAATTTTTGTATCTTTACAGTTGTATGTTGGCAGCTTTTTAGGATAACATTTGTCCACATTGGACGCGTCGGAGTTGCGGACAAGTGTGCGTTAATGTCGACGTATAGTAATACGTCGAGCGTCTAGGTTCGTCACAAATAAAATGTGATTCGCGCAGTAGAAAAATCGAAAAGAACTGCCTCAACGTGAAGAAACCAAGGGGCTTGTTGGGAGCAAGACACTTGAGCATGAACATTTCGCGCCGCGGGCTGATGGTTGGTGCAGGCGCGGTTGCTCTGGGCGGCATCGGCGGCACGTTTGGCGGCATCAGCCCGGCTCGGGCCGGTGTGGGCTGGGGACCGGGGCCTAAT
>JAPJRA010000543.1 GCA_030824835.1 Geminicoccaceae bacterium
GGCAAATGTCGAAAGATCGCTTGCTGTGTCTTGGCGGCCCCGGTATCGGCACTGATATGATTTAGCGCCGACGCCGCGCGCTCCCCGGTGCGGCGACGCTGTAACCTGCGTAGGGCATCCTGACTTCAAGGTCCGGTGTGCCTGGTGTGTAAGAAAAGAAGTAAGGACAACTCCTATGGCGGCCGAGAAACAGCAAAACCTTCAGGACGTGTTTTTGAACCACGTTCGGAAGAATAAAGTGCCGGTTACGGTCTTTCTTATCAATGGCGTCAAGCTGCAGGGCGTCATCAGCTCGTTCGATAATTTTTGCCTGCTGCTGCGCCGCGATGGCCATGTGCAGCTCGTGTATAAGCATGCCGTGTCGACTGTGATGCCGTCGGCTGCTGTGCGGCTCTACGAGCCGTCGGCGGACGACCAGCAGCAGCCCCAGGGTTGAGCCGTCACGTCGGATAAGGACGAGGCTGAGGACGGCGCCGTTGCAGCCGGTCGGGCGTGGGTTTTGTGCCCTATCGACCAGGCTGCGACCGGTGGCCGTTCGCCCGACAGCCGGCTCGCCGAGGCCGTAGGTCTCGCGCGAGCCATCGATCTCGAGGTGGTACAAAGCCTGTTGCTGCCCTTGCGGCAGAAGGTGCCGGCCACTCTGCTGGGGTCCGGCAAGGCCAAGGAGATCGGGCTCGCTTTGGAGGCCGAGCCGGCGGAACTCGTGGTGGTCGACGCCGCCCTGACACCCGTCCAGCAGCGTAACCTCGAGAAGATCTGGAAGACCAAGGTCATTGACCGGACCGGGCTCATCCTCGAGATCTTCGGCGAGCGCGCCCATACCCGCGAGGGCGTGCTGCAGGTCGAGCTGGCGGCGCTGACCTACCAGCGCTCGCGTCTGGTGCGATCCTGGACCCATCTCGAGCGGCAGCGTGGCGGCTTTGGCTTCCTGGGCGGGCCCGGCGAAAGTCAGCTCGAGCTCGATCGCCGGCGCATCACCGAGCGCATCGTCCGGATCAAGTCCGAGCTTGCCGATGTGAAACGGACGCGGGGTCTGCATCGGGACGCGCGCAAGCGGGTGCCCTATCCGGTCGTGGCGCTCGTTGGCTACACCAATGCCGGCAAGTCCACGCTCTTCAACCGCCTTACCGGCGCGCAGGTGGATGCGCGGGATCAGGTCTTCGCCACCCTCGATCCGACCATGCGTCAGATTCGGCTGCCGTCCGGCGTGCATGTCATCCTGTCCGATACGGTAGGCTTCATCACCGACCTGCCGACCTCGCTCGTAGCCGCGTTCCGGGCGACGCTTGAGGAGGTGCTGGCGGCGGATCTGATCCTGCATGTCCGCGACATCAGCCATCCCGATGCCGACGAGCAGAAGAGCGACGTCGAGAAGGTGCTGGACGAGCTCGGCGTCGATGCCGCCGATCGTGCGGCCCGGCTCATCGAGGTCTGGAACAAGATCGACGTTCTGGCGCCGGATCAGCTGGCGGAGGTCGAGGCCGAGGCGGCACGCATTGCCGATGTCTGCGTGCTCTCGGCGGCGCAGGGCATCGGGGTCGACGGCCTGCTGGCGACTGTCGACCGCCGACTCGCGGCCAAGCGTACCGTGGTCGAACTCGACCTCGACTATAATTCCGGCGAGCTCCTGGCGTGGCTGCACCGGACCGGCGAGGTGCTGCAGCAGACCGACGACGGTGCGGGTCTGCATTTGCGGGTGGCAATTTCAACCACTGAGCGTGCCCGCCTGGCGCATCGGCTCGGCCGCCCGATCTAGCTGGCGGTCGGCCTAGTTTTGGGCTCGGGGCGTCGAACCGCGACAAAAAACAGGCCGCGGAAGACCGCGGCCTGTCAATTGGGGAGGAAACGCCTCAAGTCGGGTGTCGTCGGGGGGAACCCCCTGGACACACACGGATAGTGCCTTATGGTTGATTGGCTGTCAACCGCATATTCCAGAACGGCGAGAGATTTTTCTACCGTTAGTTGGTTCGGCTGGCCGTGTCCCGCTGGGACCCACCGTTGCCGCCGCGGCGCGCAACGAGACGCGCTGGTTCGGCGCCAGTTGCCTTTGACACGCGGGCACCAATCGCTAAACTAACCGGAGCATTGTAGCGCGACAGTCACAAAAGTCGCCTTTAAGAACAGTACTGTAAAACGCTGCCGGGCAGCAAAGGAGCGGGACCGATGACTGAGGCGATGCAGGCGACGCACAGCAAGCTCGGGGTCTTCGGGACCGCTCGGTGTCAATCGCCCAATTATTCGGCGGCGGCCCGCATCGCGAGCATCGCGCTGGTCTCCGTCATGGTGGTCGAGACGGGTTCCGCGTCGGCCCAGTCCATGGACGAGCTGGTCGCGGCGGCCAAGAAGGAAGGCCAGCTGACCACGATTGCGCTGCCCCACGACTGGTGCGGCTATGGTGCTGTGATCGACGGCTTCAAGGCGAAGTACGGCCTGACGGTCAACGAGCTGAATCCCGATGCCGGCTCGGGTGACGAGATCGAGGCGATCAAGGCCAACAAGGGCAACGCAGGCCCACAGGCGCCGGACGTCATCGATGTCGGCCTGTCGTTCGGGCCGACGGCGAAGGCCGATGGCCTGCTGCAGCCCTACAAGGTCTCGACCTGGGATTCGATCCCAGACAGCGCCAAGGATGCGGACGGTTACTGGTACGGCGACTATTACGGCGTGCTGGCCTTCGAGGTGAACAAGGACATCGTGCAGAACGTGCCCCAGGACTGGCCGGATCTGCTGGGCGACGAGTTCCGCAACGCGGTGGCCCTGGCCGGCGACCCTCGGGCCGCAAACCAGGCCATTCAGGGCGTCTACGCGGCGGGCCTGGCCTCCGGTGCCGCGGCGGGTGCGGCCGCCGGAGAGGCCGGCCTCAAATATTTCGCCGAGCTCAACAAGAACGGCAATTTCGTGCCCGTGATCGGCAAGGCGGCGTCCCTGGCGCAGGGCTCGACGCCGGTGATCATTCGCTGGGACTACAATGCGCTGGCGGATCGCGACACGCTCAACGGCAACCCGCCGGTCGAGGTCGTGGTGCCGAAATCGGGCGTCGTCGCCGGCGTGTACGTGCAGGCGATCAGCGCCTTCGCGCCGCATCCCAATGCCGCCAAGCTGTGGATGGAGTATCTCTATTCCGACGAGGGTCAGCTCGGCTGGCTCGGTGGGTATTGTCACCCGATCCGGTTCAACGACCTCGTGGCGAACGGCAAGGTGCCGCAGGAGATGCTGGACAAGTTGCCGCCGGCGGCCGGTTACGCCGCAGCCGTGTTCCCCAGCCTCGCCGAGCAAGGTGCCGCCAAGGAAGTCATCACCAAGCAGTGGGACACCGTCGTCGGCGCCAATGTGAACTGACCACGCCGCTGCCGCCGCGGGTCGCACGTGCCATCCCGACAGATGGTGGCAATGCGGCCCGCCGGTGGCATTGCCGCTGCCTCGTTTCCTGGCGATAGAGAGTTTCGATGACGCCGTCCGCACAGGCAGCTCCCGCGTCCGCCCGTTCGACGTTCCAGCTCGGTCATACCGCCACGGCATGGATCGGGGTCACCCCGTTCTTTGTCTTTGCGGTGATGTTTCTGATCCTGCCGACGCTGTTCCTGGTCGTGGGGGCGTTCCAGGACGCCGACGGGAACTTCAC
>JAPJRA010000544.1 GCA_030824835.1 Geminicoccaceae bacterium
TCGAGCGTCAGCATCAATACGTCTCCACATCGTTCACGAGGGTGGCGGTGCACATGCGGCCGAAGACGCTGTCGCGCGCCGCCTGCCAGTCGAAGGTCGCCTGCACGCCCTGCGGCCCGGAGATCTCGATGCGGGGGCGCGGCAGGTAGACGGCGTGCACGGTGAAGGTGAAGCTCTCGCCCGAGGGCAGGACGTAGGCGAATTCCATCTCGCAGGCCTCGCCGTTGATCGCCTGCGTCACCAGCGTCTGGTCGGCGAAGCGCACCTCGATCCGGCCGGTCAGCGCCGCGATGGACGGGTCCGCCCCGTCGATGCGGCCGTCCGAGCGGATGGTCTCGATCCGGTCGAGGTTGTTGGCGTAGGTGATCTCGGCCGAGACCACGTTGCCGAGGGCGGTGCCGTTCCGGGTGATCGCCCCGTTGAAATGCCCGAAGCGCTTCAGCTCCAGCGCGGCCGGTGTGCCCGCGCTGGTCGTCGTGCCCACTGTCTCGCCCTGTGCAACCAGCCGCGCCGTCGCGGTCAGCAGACCGGAGCGCTGCATCTGCCAGGTGATCTGGTCGAGCACGCAGCCGGAATACATCGCGTAGCGCGGCACTTCGGGCATGCCGGTCTCGATCGACATGCTGGGCAGCGTCCAGGAGCCCGACTGGAACTCGTGGCTGTACGGGGCCTCGACGCCCGTGGTCGTCGGTGCACCGAAGGCCGCCTTCAGCCAGAAGCCAAGTGCCTCGGCGTCGAGCGGCACGACGACATCGCCATCGGCCGTAACCGCGTCCTTGATCGGCGCCAGCGGATCGCGGCCGTAGCCGAGAAGCTCCGAGTTCAGCAGCGGCTGCTCCGCGCCGAGCGAGGTGCTGGCGAAGGGCATGCGGGTGAAGCCGCTGGCGGGCGGCGTTCCATAGGTCGTCTCGAACGCAAGCGCCATCAGCGCCCGCGCCCCCTGGGCTCGTGCCATGGTGTTCTCCTCGGGTTGTAGAGGTCAGGCCAGCTGGTCGGCCGTGGAATAGTGCAGCAGGACCGGTATGACGGCGGCCTTCATGCTCGCCGCGCCCTCGACGGGCAGATCGACCGGACGCGGGGCTTCCGCCTCGACCCAGTCGCAGAGCCCACCCAACGTGCGGTCGGCGGCGAGCGCCGTGCCGATGCTGGCGGTCAGCGCGTCGAAGGCGGCGTCACGGTCGGAGCCCTGCACGACCGCCTCGATCTCGGCGCGGTGCTGGTAGTGGTACTGCAGCGGCGACAGCGTCACTTCGGGCTCGCCGGGTTCGCCGTCGCGCAGGATCAGCAGGCCCTCTGCGGGCACGCGTTCGGGCAGCACGTCGCCGCGCAGGGCCGTGGCGGCCAGCGCCGAGAGCCGCGCGTGCAGCGCGGCGAGGATGGTTTCGCGGGGGGTCATCGTTCGACGGCTTTCTCAGCAATGGCGAAATCGCGTTCCAGCAGTTAGAACCGGAGCAAAGAACTGATAGGAACCATCATGATATCAGACCGATTTGAAGATTTCGCACAGTCGTTGCGAGTTTTCATTGAGCAGAAATCCAAGTTCCAACAACTGTTTCTCATAGATTCCGGAGAGGCGATTGGAAATGTGGAACTTGCGTGTAAGAGCATGCTCGACACCTTTGCTAGCCTATACGATGCTGCTCGAGACTCACCTGAGGTGAATTTCGATTTCTACGCGAGCCCTCTTTGTTGCTGTGTGCTCGCATACAGAAATGCCAAGCACCATAATCATGCGCACGGGATCCGGAGTGTGCACCGGTTTGCACAGCGCAATGAACGCCAAGACTTGCTCCTAGTGGACTTCCCCGCCGGCGAAGGGGAGGAAGGTGGCGGCTTCATCGACCACTACGCGTCTTGGGGTGACTTCTGCACGTTGCTTGATATGCCCAGAGACCAGAGCCGTTTGCGCGCTAACGCCAGGAATTTGATCAGAGATCGGCTCTCCGCGGAGGCATTTGAACACTTTGCTGCGCACGATCGTGTTCCCACGAATCGGGTTTTCATCAACATGGTCCCTGTAATCATTGGAGCCGGTTCGGAATTTATCCATGACTTGAAGCCGCACATATATCCGCACAGCACCGAAGCCGAGCACTTCCTTTGGCATTTCGAGCACGTCGAACAGGCCAAATTCGATCAACCCGAGTACCTTGAATTGACAAGTGCGGTCTTTGGGTAGTGGTCAGACTGTACTCTCAACTCCAAGCGAATTATCGCCTCTCCACCCAGTTCGCCACGATCAGCCCCGGCACGCTGTCCAACGCCCGGTCCGCATCCCGCGCCAGATCCAGCCGCTTCGGCAGCTTGACCTGCGGCACCAGCAGGAAGATCGGCGCGGTGACCTTGCCGCGCCCGGTCTTGGAGCGCGACACGACCGCCTGGCCCTTCGTGTTCAGCCGTCCCTCCGCCACCAGCAGGCTCGGGCCCGTGCGGCGATAGACGAACCGTAGCCGCAACCCGCGTCGCCGTTCCCATTCGCCGGGCGTGATTCGGCCGCCACGCAGGGACTTGCCTGCGGCGGGCAGCGGGATCGCCAGCCAGAACCCGTTTTTCGAGCGGATCAACGGGCCCGTGTCGTGCGCGCCCACGATGACTGGGGCCTTCGACCAGACCAGCGCCGCCGCATCCAGGCTCTCGCCCGACCTCGGGAAGTTTTGGCTCCGGATCGAGTTGGCCAGCCGGGGCCCGAGCCCCGCGCCGGTGATCTGCAACCGCCAGGCCGACTTCAGCCCGGACCCGGCCTCGCGCATGGCGGCCGTCACCGCGCGTTCCCCCGCCGCGACCTCGGCCGCCATCATCGCGACGATGTCGGGATCGATGTCGAGCTTCAGTTTCATCGCGGTCACGCCGGGCGCAGGTCGACGGTCCAGACCAGCCGCTCGCGATCGCGAACGGGCTCGCCCTGGATGAGGAAGGCGTCGTCGTCGATCTCGATCCGGTCTCCGGGGCGCGGGTTCGCCACCTCGGCGACGCGCAGGTCGATCAGGGTGGTCTCGGACCAGAGCCGCGCATCGCCGAAATCGCTGATCGCATCGGCACGCCGGGCAACGACCCGAACCAGGACAGGCGAGCCGCCGTCGACGATGTAGACCGCGTCCCGGCCGATGTTCGGATCGGCGAAGAGCGCGCTGACGGCGGCAGCGAAGGCGCTCATCAGAACGCACCGTTCAGCCGCACCCGGCCGACGGTGTCACCAGCGCCGCCCGCGACCGCCTCGGTGGCGACGCCGATCAGCGTGTTCGAGGTCGCCACGTTGGTGGTGCGCTTGTTGGTATCGTCCCAGTAGATCCGGGCTCCCGCGGTCCAGGCCTGCGAGCCGATCTTGGTGATGTCGAAGACGCCAGTAAGCGCGGTCTCGACGCTCTCGCCGAGCGCGGCGGTGCCGGAGGCCACGCCGAAGATGGAACCGACGAGCAGGCCATCGCCGGAGGCAACGGCATAGGGCGCGGTCAGGGTGATGGTGTTGCCGGGCTGGACGAAGTTTTTCATGGGGGTGATCCTCGTGGAAAGACGAAGGGCGGCCCGTCAGGACCGCCCGCGTTTCAGGGTTCAGGATGCGGGCCTCACGCGCCCGGGTTCTTGTAGAGGCCGCGCCAGTCGATGGCCTTGGCGCCGAAGTC
>JAPJRA010000545.1 GCA_030824835.1 Geminicoccaceae bacterium
CAACGCACCCGCCCGCCGGGGAGGACGGGTGCGTTGGGGGCGGGGCGAAAACAATGGGTGAGGATGTCCCCTGGCCGCAGCAGCGCCAGCACCTCCTCCAGCCGTGGTGGTGGCCGGTCCAGGTGGCACATCAGCGGCAGCTCGGCCAGCTCCGCGGCCTCGATCGCGAGCTGCAGCGGCAGGACACCATGCTCGCCGCTGGTCCCGGCACCGACCCGGATCTTGATGCCGCGGACCAGGTCCTTGTGCTCGCGGGCGACCCGTGAGCAGGCCAGTGGGTCCAGCAGGCGCAGGTCCCAGGATTCGCCCACCATGACCTCCCGGGCGAAGCCGAAGATGCCGGCGAACGACAGGTGCAGGAAGGCGAGCACGCGCGTGTCCTGGCCCTCGATCACGTGGCGGCGAAAGCCGGCGAAGTTGCCCGGCCCGGCGGACCCGGCATCGACCCAGGTCGTGGTGCCCGAGCGACGCGACAGGCTGTCAGCGTCGATACCCAGCGAGGTGCCACCCCAATAGACGTGGGCGTGGAAGTCGATCATGCCGGGGATCACGATGCAGCCGTCGACGTCGAGCACGGTATGCGCCTTGCTCGTGTCGACGTCGGGGCCCAACGCAGCCAGCCGGCCATCCTTGAAGCCCACATGGGCCACTCGATCGATTCCCGCAGCCGGATCGAGTACCCGGCCACCGACCAGCATCAACTCGTAGCTCACCATCGATTGGACCCCGTCACGGTAAGCCGACTTTAACCGCGCTGTGCTCAACTTCTGTCAGGTCCGGGAGCAATGGGGCAAGCCCGGCCAGCATTCGGCGGTGGCCGAGGAGCGTCCGTTCATGCCGGCAGTCTTCCTGCGTGCGAGTCTCGTCGTCCTTCTGGCGCTGGGTTCGCTCGGCACGGCAATGGCCGGAACATCCACGGGAACGCTGGGCGTTCGCGTCATCGTGCAGCCCAACTGCACCGTATCCAGCGCCACGCTCGATTTCGGCACCTATGTCAGCGGCCAGGCGGCCGCCCTCAACGGGTTCACCAATATCGCCTACAGCAACTGCCCGGCGGGGACGTTGAAATTCGAGCTCGACAACGGCCTCAACGGCACGAGCACCGTCCGCAAGATGAGCAATGGCAGCGGCGGCCTGCTGACCTACGGCCTCTACAAGGATTCGGCGCGAACGCAGAATTTCGGCCAGGGCGGCAGTGCCAAGAGTGCCACCCTGACCGCGACCGGCTCCGGCAGCGTTTCCCTGTACGGGGCGATCCCCGCGACGCAGGCCGTCGCCGAGGGCACCTACACCGACACCGTGCAGATCACGCTGACCTTCTGAGCCGGCAGCGCGCTCAGCCAAATCTCGGCCGCCGCTTGTCCAGGAACGCCTGCCGGCCCTCGACGAAGTCCGGGTGACCGACCGCACCGTCACGCAGGGACCGGCTTTCCTCCGTCTCCTGCGCGGTACCGGCGACAACCAGGCCGGTGAGCCTCTTGATCAACCGATGCGAGCTGCCTGACAGGCTCAACAGCGAGCTGACGTAGTCATCGACCTCGCCCGGGAGGTCCTCCGACGGCACCACGCGATCGACGAGCCCGATGCGCAGCGCCTCCGGTGCGTCAAGCAGCCGGGCAGAAAACAGGAGATCCTTGGCCCGGGCCGGTCCGACGAGATCGACGAGGCGCTTGATGTCGCCCAGGCTGTAGGCCAGTCCGAGCTTGGCAGGGGTGATGCCGAAGCGCGCGTCGCCGGTGACGAAGCGCAGGTCGCAGGCGAGAGCCAGGCCACAGCCACCGCCGATGCAGTTGCCCTCGATCCGGGCGATGGTCGGCTTGCCCAGTCGCTCCAGCCGCCCCAGCGCGTCCTGTACCAGCTCGTTGTAGGCGTGTGCCGCCGTCTCGTCGGCGAACACCTGCGGAAACTCCGCGATGTCCGCCCCCGCCGAGAAGGAAGGCGGCTCCCCGCGGATCACCACCACCCGTACGGCGGGGTTCGCGTCCAGGGCCTCGCAGTGCAGCGCCAGGGTCCGCCACATGGCCTGTGAGATCGCGTTCTGCCGGCCGGGCCGTGCCAGCACGAGCTCGGCCACGGCGCCGTCGAGCTCCAGCCGCAATCCTTCCTCTGCCATCCGGCTTACGCCGAAAAGGCCTGGATGCCGGTCTGCGCCCGGCCCAGGATCAGGGCATGGATGTCGTGCGTGCCCTCATAGGTGTTGACCGCCTCGAGGTTCAGCACGTGGCGGATCACGTTGTACTCGTCCGCGACGCCGTTGCCGCCGTGCATGTCGCGCGCGACCCGGGCGATGTCCAGCGCCTTGCCGCAATTGTTGCGCTTGATCAGCGAGATCATTTCCGGCGCCGCCCGCCCGGTGTCCAGCAGCCGACCGACGCGCAGGCAGGCCTGCAGGCCCAAGGCGATCTCCGTCTGCATGTCCGCGAGCTTCTTCTGCACCAGCTGATTGGCTGCCAGCGGCCGGCCGAACTGCTTGCGCTCCATCGTGTAGGTGCGCGCGGCATGCCAGCAGAACTCGGCGGCGCCCATGGTGCCCCAGGCGATGCCATACCGCGCCCGGTTGAGGCAGCCGAACGGGCCCTTCAGGCCTTTGACGTTGGGCAGCAGGTTGGCTTCTGGGACGAACACGTCGTCCATGACGATCTCGCCCGTGATCGACGCGCGCAGGCTGAACTTGCCCTCGATCACCGGCGCCGAGAGGCCCTTCCATCCCTTTTCAAGGATGAAGCCGCGGATCTCGTTCTGCTCGTTCTTGGCCCAGACGACGAAGACGTCGGCGATCGGGCTGTTGGTGATCCACATCTTCGCACCCGACAGCAGCCAGCCGCCGTCCACCGCGCGTGCCTTGGTGCTCATGCCGCCCGGGTCGGAACCGAAATCCGGCTCCGTCAGGCCGAAGCAGCCGACCCACTCGCCGGTGGCGAGCTTGGGCAGGTATTTCCGCTTCTGGCTGTCGTCGCCATAGGCGAAGATGGGGTGCATCACGAGCGAGCTCTGCACGCTCATCGCCGAGCGATAGCCACTGTCGACGCGCTCGACCTCGCGCGCGATGAGGCCGTAGGCGACATACGACGCCCCGGCACCGCCATAGGTCTCAGGCAGCGTGGCGCCGAGGAAGCCCAGCTCGCCCAGCTCGGTCATGATCGCACGGTCGAAGCTCTCGTGCCGGAAGGCGTCGCGCACCCGCGGCAACAGCCGCGACTGGCAATAGTCGTGCGCGGCCTGCTGGATCAGGCGCTCCTCCTCGTCGAGCTGGTCGGCGAGGAGGAATGGATCGAGCCAGTCGAATGCGCCAAGATTTGCCGACTCGGCGCCGCTGCCGTGGGCCTGGGCCATCGCGGACATGCTTGGGTGCTCCTGTGCGAGAACGGGGTTTGGCCTTTGTGTCGTCATGATAACGGCCCAGGCGGTCATGCGCACCGAGGCGTTTTGGTCGTCGGCGCGGCGAGGTGTTATGCTGTAGGGATCATGCTGGGGAGAAGGTCATGGGGCTGCAGCCTGTTCTGTCCCCGCAGGCGCGCATGCGGGTGGTGGAAGCCGACATCACCAGCCTGCAGGTGGATGCGATCGTCAACGCCGCCAATACCCGCCTGCACGCCGGCGGCGGCGTTGACG
>JAPJRA010000546.1 GCA_030824835.1 Geminicoccaceae bacterium
CTCCAGGGCGTGGTCGACGGCGGCCGCGAGACGAAATGGCAGAACGGCGGCTCGATCAATCTGGAATCGCAGTTCAGCAGCGACCGGGCCGGACTCTGGCCGGGCGGCTTTCTCGACTTCCGGCTCGAGCGGCAATATGGGGGCTTCGTCAACAAGGAGGCGGGCTCGTTTCCCGCCGTCAACATGATCGGCCTGTTCCCGGAGCCGGACGACAACTCGGTCGTGGTCAGCAAGCTGATGGCGACGCAGTTCGTGACCGAGCGGCTGGGATTCTTCGTCGGCCGGCTCGACACGCTCGACGGCGACACCAACAATCTCGCGAGCGGCCGCGGGCGGACCGGGTTCCTCAGCCCGCAGCTGGCCTTCTCGCCCAACAGCGTGCTGACCACGCCCTATGTCCTGAACGGCGTCGGTGCGATCGCTATCACGTCCAACCCGTTCCTGGACCGACCGGCCACGCTCAACGTGGTGTTCGCCGATCCGCAGGTCGATCCCAGCGACACCGGCCTCAATGACAATTTCTTCGACGAGCAATACTACGCGGCCGAATGGCGTTTCCCCACGCGCTTCTTCGGCCTGCCCGGGAGCCAGAACATCAGCTACAACTATAATACCAAGGAATTCCTTGAGCTGGACAACCTGACCAGATCGTTCATCACCGGCGATATATCATCGAACAGCGGCGCCAGCGTCGTTGCCTACAATTTCCATCAGTATCTCTATGCCAAGCCAGGGCAGGATACGTCTTCGGTCGGCTATGACGCGGACCAGGAGAAGCTCAAGGGCGTGGGCGTGTTCGGGCGCGTCGGCTACTCCGACGGCGACGTCAACCCGTTCGAGTGGACCTTCGCCCTCGGCCTCGCCGGACGCGGCATGATCCCGACCCGCGACGACGACACCTTCGGAGCCGCACCCTATTTCGGCCGGATCTCCCGCGACTTCAGCGACAACAGCGACCGCCTCAACAAGAACTACTGGGGGTTTGAGGCCTACTACAACCTGGCCGCCACGCCGTGGCTGCACCTGACGCCGGACTTCCAGGTGACCGAGCCGTTCGTCGACGACCTCGACACCGCCTACACGCTCGGCCTGCGCGTGAAGGTCGATCTGTGACGACGCGCCTCGGGCCAGCATGGGAGAGCGGGCCTTGACCCCGATGCCGCTGCGGCTGGCCGTGATCGCGGTGCTCCTGACAGCCGTGGCCACCCCACTTGCGGCGGAGACCCGTGCCCTGGCCATCACGGCCCGCGCCGAGCCGCCCGGTCCGTTGCCGCCGGGCGCGGTGATCGACGCCCAGCTCCTCGATGTCTCCCGGGCCGATGCACCCTCGTCCGTCGTCGCGTCGCGGCGGCTGGCCGTCGCGAGCCTGCCGATGTCGCTCGAGCTTCCTTACGACCTCGAAAAGATCGACGGCCGGATGAGCTACGTCGTCGCCGCCCGCGTCCTGTCGGGCGACAAGGTCCTGTTGCGTACCACCACGGCCTATCCCGTCCTGACCAGGGGTGCAGCGGAAAGCGTGGAGGTCGTGCTCGAGCGCACGGCCACCGCGGCTTCCGGCCCGTCACCGAGGCAGCGGATCTCCGGCGTGCCTTGGGCGGTCACCGAGATCGGGGGGCGGACCCTGATCGCCGAGGACCCGCCGACGCTGGCCCTGCTCGACGACGGCACCTTCGCGCTGTTCGGCGGCTGCAACCGCTTTCGCGGCAAGGCCGAGCTGTCCGACGGCCGGATCGTGTTCCCGTCGACGCTGGCCGGGACGCGGCGAGCCTGCCCGCCCAACCGGGCGAAGCTCGAGCAGGACATGCTCGCTGCGCTCCAGAGCACCGTCGCGTACCTGCGCAACGGGCAGCAGTTGAGCTTCATGAACGAGGCCGGTGCGGTCACGGCGCGTCTGCGGGAGCGGCCCGAGTGAGGAGCGTACCGGCGGCGATCCCGGCGGCCTCAGGAGAGGCCCAGGCGCCCTGTCGTGTCGGGGCCGGGCCCGTCCCGGCTCGCTTGCTGGCCGTCGTCGTCGCCCGCTGCTTGGCCCTGGCGCTCCTGCTCGCGCTGACGGGCTGCGCGGGCCTGCGGGACGACTACCCGCGACCGACGTCCTTTGCCGTCGTCGACTATCAGCAGACCGGGCTCGCCCGGCTCTTCGAGGCGGCGGCGGCAGCTCATCCGGACCAGTCGGGCTTTGCGCTGATCCGGCGCGGCCGGCAGGCCTTCAATGCGCGGATCGCGCTCACCGATCTCGCCGAGAAGAGCCTCGATCTGCAGTATTTCATCTGGGAGGACGATGCCACCGGCCATATCCTGGCGGAGCGCCTCGTGCGGGCCGCGGATCGCGGCGTCCGGGTGCGCGTCCTGGTCGACGACGTGTTGCTGTCGGGACGGGACTCCACGATCGCGGCGCTCGATGCCCATCCGAATATCGATATCCGCATCTTCAATCCATTCACCGACCGCGATTTTCACGTCCTCGATTACGTCGTCGACATGTCCCGCGTGAACCACCGGATGCACAACAAGACGATGATCGTGGACAACGCGGTCGCGATCGTCGGCGGGCGCAACGTCGGCGACATCTATTTCCAGGTGGCGACCGAGGCGAACTACCGCGACCTCGACGTCGTCGCGGCCGGCCCGATCGTGCGCGAGATCTCAAGCGTTTTCGACCATTTCTGGAACGGCGAGTGGTCGGTTCCCATCGGCGCCCTCGTGGACCGGAGCCCGGGACCGGAGGATCTGCGCGCCGCCACCGACCGACTGCGGCAGCGCATCGCCGGGGAGGAGTATCCCTATCCGCTCGAGCGCGACGTCGGCGATCTCCAGGGCGAGCTGATCGCCGTCCGCGACCAGTTCGCTTGGGCTCCCGGCGAGATCGTCTGGAACGACCCGGCCGGGATGCATGACGGCGCGGGGGGCGGGGCGATCTTCCGCCGGCTGTACGAGGAGATCGCCACGCTCGAGAAGGAGCTGCTCATCGAGTCGGCCTACTTCGTGCTCCGCCAGCGCGGGCTCGACGAGGCCAAGGCGCTTCACGACCGCGGCGTACGCGTCCGGATCCTCACCAACTCGCTGGCCTCGAACGACGTCCTCACCGCCCATGCCGGCTACGCCAAGTTCCGCAAGGAGCTTGTGGCGAGCGGGGTGGAGCTGCACGAGATGCGGGCCGACGCCGGCACGATCCGAAAGCGGCTGTTCTTCTCGCGTTCGCGCGCGGCACTGCATGCCAAGGCCGTGATCTTCGACCGCCGGGCGGTCTTCATCGGCAGCTACAATCTCGACCCGCGTTCCGCCGACATCAACACCGAGGCCGGCCTCTACATCGAGAGCCCCGAGCTCGCGAGCCAGCTCGCCGAGTACATGGACGAGGCGACGCGACCGGAGAACAGCTACCGGGTCATGCTGGACGCGCAGGGCTCGCTCATCTGGCTGGCGGAGGTCGACGGCAAGCAGGTCCAGTACCATTCGGACCCGGAATCAAGCCCGCAGCGGCGGTTCCTGGCAGGTCTGATCGGCCTCCTGCCGATCCAGGACCAGCTGTGATCCGGTCCGGAGCCCGTCTCTGGCCGCGGGCACGATCCTGGTGAGCGAGGAGAACCCCCAATGACGCGTATGCCGATCT
>JAPJRA010000547.1 GCA_030824835.1 Geminicoccaceae bacterium
TTGTTCGGCCTCCCCCGCCGTGTCAGTTTCCGACTCTGGCTGCATCCTGTTCGCACGAGTACCGATGGCGCGCCAGCCCACCGGGCAGCGACCGAGGCCGCTCTGCGTTGACGTGCCGGCGGTCGCGTGGCAAGCCCGCCCATCACGCGAAGAGGGGAAGACCCAGGAGCATGGCATCGTTCGACGCGGCTGAACGGGAGCTGGATGCGGCGTTCGGCCGGTTCGAGGGGCTGATCGCACGCCTGCGCGAGTGGCGTGCCATCGAGGCGGCGGCCGATCGACGCGTCGAGGCCGCCGAGAGCGAGGCGCTGCGGCTCGTCGAGGAGGCGCTGGCCGAGGCCGAGACGGCCAAGTCAGCGGCTGCCGCGGCCGCTGCCGCGCGGGACGAAGTGATCGCTGAGCGAGACCGGCTGGTGAGCGAGCGGGACGGCGAGCGCCAGCGCCTCGCCGCCGAGCTCACGGCCACGCGCGGTCGTCTCGACAAGCTCGCGGCCGACACCGACCAGCAGGCCGCCACCGCCGAGCGGCAGAGCCGGCAGCTGCGTGAGACGGTCGACAGCCTGCAGCAGCAGCTGCGCACCGCCCTGGCCGAGAAGGCACGGATCGAGCAGCAGGCGACCCAGCTCGCCAGCGGTCGGCAGGCGCTGGAGCGGGAGACACTGCTGCTCAAGGGCGAGGTCGAGCGGCTGGGGCGGGAGCTCCATGCCGTCCGCACCCGCGGCGAGAAGCTCGAGCAGGCGTCACGGGCGGCGGCAGCGCAGCTCGCGCAGGTCCTGGGCCAGGGTAGCTGACCGCCATGGACCTGGTGGAGATCATGATCGGCGGCCGTCGCTTTCGGCTGCATTGTGGCCCCGGCGAGTCGGGCCGCGTCCAGCAGCTGGCGAGGCTGGTCGACCAGTGTGCAGCCGGCCTGATCCAGGGTCAGGTCGGCCTCGGCGAGGAGAAGCTGCTCCTTCTGGCCAGCCTGACCTTGGCCGATCACCTCGAGGAGGCGCGTGCCGAGCTCGACCGGCTGAACGACGGTGCGGCGCGCGCGCAGGCGGTGTACCAGGACCGGGCGGCGCTGGCCGTGGCCACAGCGGCCCGGCGGCTCGACGCGCTGGCGGCGCTGATCCAGCAGAGCGCCGGCGGCGAATCCCCGAAGGTCAGCTCGCCCGAATCCTGACGTAGCTGCCGGGAGCGTCCTCGAGTGCCGCCAGCTGGCCGCTCCCCGGCGCGCGGGCCGGGACCATGCCGCCGGCATGCGACGCGTTCCACTGTGACCAGTCGGTCCACCACGAGCCGTCGTGATGGCTGGCGCCGGCAAACCAGGCATCCGGCGTCGACGGCAATTCGGCGTTGACCCAATAGCCGTACTTGCCCGCGACGGGCGGGTTCACGATGCCGGCGATATGGCCCGAGCCGGCCAGCACGAACCGCTTCTCGCCCCCATAGATCTGGGTCGCGGCGTAGGTGCTCTTCCAGGGTGCGATATGATCCTCCCGGGTCGACACCCAGTAGACCGGCAGCTCGATCCGGCGCAAGTCGATCGGCACGTTGCCGAGGCACACGGCGCCAGGCTGGATCAGGATGTTCTCGTGATAGCACTTGCGCAGATAGAAGCTGTGCATCGCCGCCGGCATCCGGGTGTTGTCGGAATTCCAGTACAGCAGATCGAACGGGAACGGATCCTTGCCCAGCAGGTAGTTGTTGATCACGAAGGACCAGATCAGATCGGTGGCGCGCAGCATGTTGAACGTGGCGGCCATCTCCGCCCCGTCGAGATAGCCGCGCTTGGTCATCGTCTTCTCGAGCGCCGCCAGCTGCTCCTCGTCGATGAACACGCCAAGTTCGCCCGGGTCCTTGAAGTCGACCATGGTGGTGAGGAAGGTGGCGGCCTTGATCCGGTCGTCGCCCTTCTCCTTCATCCAGGCCAGCGTTGAGGCCAGCAGCGTGCCGCCGAGGCAGTAGCCGATGGCCGTGATGTCGCGCTCGCCCGTCGCCTGCTCGATCGCATCCAGCCCCGCCAGCGGGCCCAGGAACATGTAGTCCTCGAAGGCCATGTGGCTGAGCTTCTCGTCCGGATTGACCCAGGACACGACGAACACCGTGAAGCCCTGATCGACGCAGAACTTGATGAAGCTGTTCTTGGGCTGCAGGTCCAGAATGTAGAACTTGTTGATCCACGGCGGCATGATCAGCAGCGGCCGCCGATGCACCTCGGGCGTCGTCGGCGTGTATTGAATGAGCTGCATCAGCTTGGTCTGGAAGACCACCTTGCCCGGCGTCGTCGCGATGTTCCGGCCGACGTCGAAGGCCTCGAGATCGGTCATCCGGATCGCCAGCCGGCCCTTGCCACGGTCGAGATCCTCGAGCATGTGCTGCAGGCCGCGCAGCAGGTTCTCGCCGCGGCTGTCGATCGTGAGCCTGAGCACCTCCGGGTTGGTCGCCACGAAGTTCGACGGCGCCATCATTTCGACGAACTGCCGCGTGTAGAACTCCAGCTTCTGCTGGGTCTTGTCGTTCACGCCATCTTTCTTGCTGGCGACCTGCAGGAAATATTTGGAACTGAGAAGGTAGGACTGCTTGATGAAGTCGAACAGCGCGTTGTCGTTCCAGGCCGCGTCCTTGAAGCGGCGATCGCCGCGGTCGGGCACGATCACCGGTTCCACGGCACCGCCCAGCATCCGCTGCGTGGTGTTCTGCCAGAGCCGCATATAGTCCTGCCACAGATCGAACTGCGCCTGGAACAGCTCCTCCGGCTGACTCATCAGGCGGGTCAGCATGTCGACGAACGCGCCGCCGAGAGGCGCCTGGCCGTTGAGGGTCGGCTGGTCCACGTCCAGATCCTGCTGGCGGGCGATAAAATCCTCGACCAGCTTGCGGCTGCGCTCGGCGATGTCTCCCAAAATGGCCGCAATCTGTTCCGACTGGTCGACGTCCGCCAGCACTTCTTGTTGCTCGGCCATCTTGCATTCCCCTATCATCGACATCGGCAAGCAGGACGCTCTGGATCCGAAACGTCCGAGCGCGTACGACCATTCCACTTGCCGGTCGGATTGCTCGAAATGCGTCGGTACTAGCGCGTGTATGTAGCCATATCACCTACCATCGCCAACCGTGCCTTAGCATCGGGACCAAGCTCGTCATATGCGACCGGACCGCTGCGGGGAAAGCCCGCTTGGCGCCGCCGCCGCGCGATGCTTGCCTGCGCCCTGCTCGTGGGCGTACTGACCGCCTGCGAATCGTCGCCGCCCCCCGGACAGAGCCCGGCCCGGCCGGTACCGCCCGGACCCTACCCCGATCTCGCCAGCGTCCCGCCGCGGCCGCAGCTCGGCTACACCGTCCAACAGCGTCGGGAGATCGGCGATCAGCTGGTCGCCGATCGCGAGCATGCCCGGTACGCAGCGGCACAGCTCGCCTATGCGACCGGGGCCACGACGGAGCGGCCACAACCGCCGGCGCCACCGCCCGCGGCCGCACCGGCGCCGCCACCGCCGGCACCCCCGGAAGGGGACGTCTCGATCGCTTCCGCCTATTTGGAGACGAACCTGAGCGACGTGAGGGACACCGGCAAGCTCCGGCAGTTCATGCGCCGGCTGGATCGCGAGGCGCCCGACCC
>JAPJRA010000548.1 GCA_030824835.1 Geminicoccaceae bacterium
CGGTGAGGTCGACAACGGAGGTCACGAAGGCTTCCTCGCCCTCGTATTCGATGCGCTGGGAGGTCGTCGCCGCAACGAACGTCGTGCCGTCGGAACGGCGCAACGACTGCTCGAGGCCGTGCACCGCGCCGTGCTCGCGCATCATCTCGAGAAAATGGCGTCGCTCCAGCGGGTCCGCGTAGAATTGCTCGGGAGTCATCTGGTCGAGCGCACCCAGGGTCAGCTGGAACATTTTCAAGAATGGGTTGTTGGCGAATCTGAGTCGCCCGTCGCTGCGACGCACGATCACCAGCGGCATCGGATGGGCTTCGGCGATGCTGCGGAACCGCTGCTCGCTTGCCCGCAAGGCGGCCTCGGCCCGCTTCAGTGCCGTAAGATCGAGGAAACTCATGACACAGCAGCGGCTGCCTTCATACGTAATCCCCCGGGCCGTGAGCATTGCGGGGAACGACCCGCCGCCGACGGTGCGCATGTCGATCTCTTGCGATTCGATGGTCCTTCCGGCGTCGATCGCCGCAAAGATGCTCTCCCGGTCGCCTGCCCGGCCGTACAGTGTCGCCCGATTGAACCCGACCAACTCGTCGGGCGTCAGCCCGAACGTCGCAAAAAAGGCCCGGTTGGCGAACAGCACCTCCCGATCGTCGAGCCGGGTGATGATCATGGGCGTCGGATGGATTTCCGCGATGGTGCGGAAGCGCTGCTCGCTGGCCTTGACCTCCGCCTCGGCGAGCTTGGGTCTGGTGATGTCGACATCGAAGCCGCCGATCTGCTCGACTTGGCCCGACTCGTCGCGAATCGGGAAGCGGATCACCATGCTCCAGGCATAGGACGCATGGCCCGGGAAGTGCTCCTCGTGCACCGTCGGCAGTCCGTGCTCCCAGACCTCGCGATCGAAGGCGCGAATGCCCACGGTCTCGCCCTCGGCGAGCAGCTCCTCGGGCGTGCTGCCAATGATCTGCTCCACCGGCTTGCCGAACACGTTGGCCATCTCCGGGTTGGCCACCAGATACCGGCCATCGCGATCCTTGAGGTACATCCCGACCGGCGCATTCTCCATGAACGCCGCGAGTCGGGCCTCGCTGGCCTTCAGCGCGGCTTCCGCCCGCTTTCGTTCGGTGATGTCCAGCGCGAACCCGCCGACGATGCTGACTGCGCCGTGGGCGTCGAAGATCGGGAAGCGGATGACGATGCTCCACTTATAGGCCTCGAGGCTCGGCTGGTATTCCTCGTGGAACAGCGTGCGCCCCGTCTCCAGGACCGCCCGATGGTGCTGGTCGATCATCGCCGCTTCGTCGTGCGGGAAGATGTCGTAGGCGGTCTGGCCGATCAGCTTGGACGGGTCGCGGCCGAATATCTTGGCGCACTCCGGGTTGGCCAGGATGTAACGGCCTTCACGGTCCTTCAGGTGCAGGACCAGCGGTGCGTTGTCCATGAGCGCCGCGAGCCGCGCCTGGCTCTCCCGCAGCGCCTCTTCCATTCGGCGGCGCTCGGTGATGTCGGTGATGACCCCGAGCACCGCGCGCTCCCCCTCATAATGGATGGGGCGGGCGGACAGGATGGCATCGAAGCTGCTGCCGTCGCGCCGTAGCATCCGGACCTCGCGCTGCTCGATCATGCCGCCCTTGGAGATACGCTTCGCGAGCTGCCCGCGTAGGCCTGGCTCGGCCCAGATCTGTTGCACGAGCTCGGGCCCGTGGTCCCCGGGCTCGACCCCAAATACCTCGCGTCCCTTCGGGTTGACGAAGAGGACCCGAGGATTGTCCAGGGCCGTGATGGCGATCGGCAGCGGCACGCCCTCGGCGATCATCCGGAAGCGGGCCTCGCTCTCCGTCAGCGCCTGCTCGGCCCGTTTCCGCTCGGTGATGTCGCGTCCGATGGCCTGATATTCGATGACCCGCCCGTTCGGTGCGAAGATCGCGGTGTCTGTCCACTCCTCCCAGCATACCTTCCCGCAGCCGCAGGGCTTCTTCAACTCGTAGGTCACCGACGGGAAGTCCGGCGTCAGTCCGGCCCAGGCGGCGTGAATCGTCGCCTGCTGCTCGGGCGGGTAGTGATAGACGTCGTTGAACCCGCCCAGCAGCGCCTCGCGGCCGAGGCCGCGATAGCGGCAGTAGGCGTCGTTGACGAAGGTCAGGGTGCCATCGGGACGGAGCCGGAGGATGAACTCGCTCTGCCCTTCCACCACGGCGCGATAGCGGGCTTCACTCTCCTTCAGCGCCAGCTCGGCCCGCTTCTGCTCGGTGATGTCGTAGCCGGTGGACTGCAGTTCGACCAACTGGCCGGCATGATCGAAGATGCCGGTATCGACCCAGCGCTCCCAGCGCTCCGACCCGTCGGGCAGGATGGCGCGGGTCTCCATGAGCGCGGAGGGTCGATCCGGCGTCAGCCGCAGCAGGTGCTCGTCGAACAGCGGCCGATATTCGGGCGCCATGAGGTCGAGCCCATTGAACCGCTCCGAGAGGACCTCCTCGCGCGGTAGGCCGACATAACGGCAGTAGGCCTCGTTGACGAACGTCAGTCTGCCGTTCGGTAGCTGCCGCAACACGAACTCGGTCTGGGTCTCGACCAGCGCCCGATAGCGGGCCTCGCTTTCGAGCAGCGCGAGTTCGCTGGTGCGCTGATCGGTGATGTCGCGGCCCACCGCCTGCAGCTCGACCAGCTGTCCCTCCTCGTCGAATAACGCCGTGTCCACCCATTGCACCCAGCGGATGTCTCCGTTGGGCAGCCGACGCCGCAGCTCGATGGCTCGCGACGGAGCCGTCGGCGACAGGGACGCCAGGTGGGCCGCGTCGCGCTCGCGATCCTCCGGCACGGTCATGGTGAGTTCGTTGAAGGTATGGCCGAGCAGGTCCTCTCGGCTGCGTCCGTAGTAGCGGCAGTAGGCATCGTTGACGAAGCTGAGGCGACCGTCAGGGTCGATGCGGGCGATGAACTCGGTTTGGGTGTCGACGACGGCGCGGTAGCGGGCCTCGCTGGCGCGGATTGCCGCCTCGGCCTTTTCCTGCTCGGTGACGTCGCGGCGGACCGCGACGTAATGGGTGATCCGGCCATAGGCGTCGCGCAGCGGTGAAATCGTCGTGTCCTGGTGGACGAGCTCGCCGTTCTTGCGGCGGTTGACGATCAGGCCCTGCCAGTCGTCGCCAAGGGCCAATTGCCGGTACATCGCGGCGAAGAACTCCGGGTCGTGATGCCCACTCGACAGCACGTCTTGGGGCGAACGCCCGATCACCTCCGCCGGCTCGAAGCCGGTGGTCTGGGTGAAGGCCGGATTGACGTAGGTGAATAGGCCTTCCGCATCGGTGATCTCGACGGCGTCGCCCACCTGCTCGATCGCCATCGCCAGCAGCAGGAGCTGGCGCTCGCGACGGCGGCGCTCGGTGACGTCGGTGGACAGCACGACACGGCCGCCGTCCGCCATCCTGCTTTCGCGAATGCGCAGCCAGCGGCCATCGATGATTCGTTGCTCGTGCTCGCAACGCTCCGTGTGGTGCATGGCGAGTCGCCTGGCCGCGAAATCGGCACCCATCTCCGGGTGATAGATCGGACCCACCGCGAGCGCCTGTTCGACCCATTCGTCGAAGCGAATCCCAGGCCGCAATAT
>JAPJRA010000549.1 GCA_030824835.1 Geminicoccaceae bacterium
GGCCAGTGAGCCTGCTGCGCTGCCCCGATGGGGTGGAGGCCGCCTGCTTCTTCCAACGACATCCGGCGCAGGGACTGTCCGATGCCATTGGCCATGTTGCGGTGGTCGAGGCAGATGGCGATGAGGCCGAGTATCTGCGTATCGACGATGTCGAGGGATTGCTCGCCGCCGTGCAGGTGGGGACGCTGGAGCTGCATGTATGGGGCGCCAGGGCAGATACGATCGAGCGCCCCGAACGGCTGGTCTTCGACCTTGACCCCGACGCGGGTCTGCAATTTGGCACAGTCCGCAACGCAGCGTTCGAGGTCAAGGCCCTGCTGGAGAAGTTTGGCCTCACGAGTTATGCCTTACTCACCGGCGGCAAAGGCATCCATGTGGTGGCACCGATCGCTCCCGACTGGGACTGGCCGGTCGTGGTAGCATTCGCCAAGGGAACGGCCGAGCGGCTGGCCAACCGCGCTCCCGAGCGCTACACCACCAATCTGCGCAAGGCCGCCCGCGACGGTCGGATCTTTATCGACTGGCTGCGCAACCAGCGTGGCAGCACCGCCATCGTCCCATGGTCGACCCGCGCCAGGCCCAACGCCTCGGTGGCGGTTCCGCTATCCTGGGATGAGCTCCGCCGCGTCCGGCGGGCGGACGCCGTCACGGTCAGGAACGCCCAGCGACGCTTCGATGGGGATCCTTGGGCGGGATTTTTCGAGCTGCGTCAATCGTTGACTCGGGAAGCAGCGGCGATACCGGACACCGACGACAACTGACATGCCATGTAATTGCCGGCATGGGTTAGGACGTGGTGCCGGTGTAGGATACACACCAGATCGAAGCATTGGCGTCCTCGGAAACGTAGAGCGCCCCATCTCCCCCAACGGCAATACCGACCGGTCGACCCCAGACGTCATGATTCGCGACGACGAAACCGGTCATGAAGTCCTCGTAATAGGGCTGCGGGTTACCATAGGCATCGAAAATGATTCGGATCACCTTTGCGCCCACGGGGCGGGCGCGATTCCATGAGCCATGGATGGCAACGAACAGGCTACCCTGATACTCGGGCGGAAACTGGGATCCTGTGTAGAATGCCGAGCCCAGGCTTGCGGAGTGCGCTTGCAGCAACACGCTCGGTATCGTGACCGGCGGGTGGACCGTTGGATAGGCAGCCGCATGCCGAGGGTCCAGATTCTCGCCGATGTAGAACCACGGCCAGCCATAGAACTGCCCTGGCCCCAACGCGGTCACGAAATCGGGCACCAGATTGTCACCGAGTTCGTCGCGCTCGTTGTTCGTGGTCCACAGCGCACCCGTCGTTGGCGAGAAGGCAAGAGAAACCGGGTTGCGCAGGCCCGTCGCCAGAACACCTCGCGGTGTTCCATCAGGGTTGTAGGCTACGACAGTGGCACGCCCGGTCTCGTCCTCGCCTTCCGTCTGCGCATTCGAAAAGGACCCGATCGACACGAACATCGCTACACCGTCGGGCGAGAAGACCATATCCCGAGTCCAATGGCCCTTGCCTGGCAGTTGTCCTGCGCCTTGGGGCAGATCCGGTACAACGATTTCCGGAGCCGTCGTCGCCGTCACCATGCCGTTGACATAGGGGAAACGTACGATCCGGTTGTTCTCTGCAACGTACACATATTGCGGGTTGGGCCCTGGCGGATAGAAGGCGATGCCAAAGGGCAGATTTAGGTCCGTGGCGAAGACGGCACTGGCAGCCAGCGTGCATGGTCCTCCTGGCCGTAGAACCCGAATCTTTCCAGCTCTGCTCTCGGCTACGAAGATGTCACCGTTCGGCGCGGTGCGGATCAACCTTGGCTGGGCATGGCCATGATGGAACAGCCTTGCTTTGAAGCCCGGGGGCACCTGCGGCAGCCGCACGCGCATGCTGTGGGGGCGCGCGATTGTCCTGGGCGTACTGATATGACTCGCCGACGGTGGAGGGAGATCGGCCGGCAGGATCTGCCGGCATAGGCCCGGCCGGTCGTTGCGCCAGTCGCTGTTCAGGGCGTCGGATCCACTGAGCAGCCCCGCTGCGCACGGGGCTGCGTGCGCAGCGGGGCTGCCGATCATCAAGATCAGAACGCCTACAAGACTACCGGCAATGCACTTGAGGCAAACCAGCATCGTAGACGTTCCTTGTGAGTTGCACCCGCCCGGATGCGGGAGATGTTAGGATTGCAGCGGATAAAGCGCGCTTGGCCGGCTAACGTTCCCAGGCCGACCCAGGCTTTTTCCGCGCGAATCACGCGGCACCACGACCGCCGTCCAGCCACTGGACGAGACGCAGGAAGGGGCGCGTGGCTATAGATGGTGATGTCGCGACAGCGAGATGGTGGCAGACGATGCAGGCAGGCTGGCAATTTTGGATCGATCGTGGCGGCACGTTCACCGATGTCGTCGGGCGGGCACCGGACGGCGCGATCCGGATCCACAAGCTGCTGTCGGAAAATCCCGAGCACTATCCCGACGCGGCGATCCAGGGCATCCGTGACCTGCTGGGCGTCAGCCCCGGCGAGCCGCTGCCGGATGCGATCATCGATGCGGTCAAGATGGGCACGACCGTTGCCACCAATGCCCTGCTCGAGCGCAAGGGTACGCCGACGGTGCTGGCGATCACCAGCGGCCTCGGTGATGCGCTGCGCATCGGCTACCAGCACCGACCCGACATCTTCGCACGCCACATCGTCCTGCCGGATCAGCTCTACACTCGGACTGTCGAGATCGAGGAGCGGCTGCGGGCCGATGGCACGGTCGAGCGGCCACTGAATCGTGACCAGGCAAAGGTCGACCTGGAAGCGGCGTTCGCCGCCGGCTTTCGCGCGATCGCCATCGTGCTGATGCACGGCTACCGCTACCACCAGAACGAGCTGACAGTGGCCGAGATCGCCCGCTCGATCGGCTTCACGCAAATCTCCGTGAGCCACGCGGTGAGCCCGTTGATGAAGATCGTTGGGCGCGGCGACACGACCGTGGTCGACGCCTATTTGTCACCCATCCTGCGTGCCTATGTCGATCGGGTAGCTGCCGCTATCGGTGATGTCCGGCTGATGTTCATGCAGAGCAATGGCGGGCTCGTCGACGCGCACCTGTTCCAGGGCAAGGACGCGATCCTCTCGGGCCCGGCCGGAGGCATCGTCGGTGCCGCCCGGACGGCGGCGCTGGCCGGGCTCGACCGGATCGTCGGCTTCGACATGGGTGGCACCTCGACCGACGTCACCCACTATGCCGGCGCCTTCGAGCGCGCCTTCGACACCGAGGTGGCGGGCGTGCGGATCCGCGCGCCGATGATGAAGATCCACACCGTGGCAGCCGGGGGCGGATCGATCATCAGTTTCGACGGCCAGCGCTTCCGCGTCGGCCCCGAAAGCGCGGGCGCCAACCCCGGCCCGGCATGCTATCGCCGCGGCGGCCCGCTCGCGGTGACCGACGCTAACCTGATGGTCGGCAAGCTGCTGCCGGACTTCTTCCCGCACGTGTTCGGGTCGAACGCCGACCAGCCGCTGGACGCGCAGGTGGTGCAAGCGGCGTTCGCTGCACTGGCGCACGAGGTGGCCAGCTCCACCGGCATCGAACGCTCCGCAGAGGAG
>JAPJRA010000550.1 GCA_030824835.1 Geminicoccaceae bacterium
GTGCCGATGCGGTCACCGACTTCGGCGATGCGCGGCTCTGGTCCGAGACCACGCGCATCGACCTTCGCGTCGCCAAGGTGGCGACCCCGCGCCCCGGCGACCGCATCGAGATCGACGGCGAGGCCTTCCTCATTCAGGGCGAGCCGGTCCGCGACCGCGAGCGGCTGGTCTGGACCGTCGATCTGAGGCCAGCGTGATCTGTCATGAAGCTGAAGGCTGACATCATCGGCAGCATTGCCCGCATCATGGAGGCCGAGACACGAGTGGGCGAACAGGCTGTCACGACGGCGATGCGCGAGGCTGGGACCGGCCTGAAATCCACCTGGCGCGCGCAGATCACCGGCGCGGGTCTCGGGGCGCGGCTCGCCCGTACCATTCGGTCCGAACAGTTCCCGAAAGGCAGGACCAGCCTCAATGCGGCGGCGCTGGTCTGGTCGAAGGCCCCGGTGATCGTCGGCGCCCACGATACCGGCCCTCTGATCCGCTCGAAGAACGGGTTCTGGCTGGCGATTCCGACGCCTGCGGCGGGCAAGTCCCTGCGCGGCGGGCGGATCACTCCCGGTGAGTGGGAACGTCGCACCGGCCTGCGCCTGCGCTTCGTCTATCGCCGGACGGGTCCGAGCCTGCTGGTCGCCGAGGGGCGACTGAACAAGAAGGGCCGTGCTGTAGCGTCCCGCTCGAAGACCGGTCGAGGGCTGACCACCGTGCCGATCTTCTTGCTGGTGCCGCAGGTGAAACTGCGCAAGCGGCTCGATCTGGCGCGGGATGCCGAACGGGCCGTGGACGGCGTGCCGAAGCTGATCGTGGCAAACTGGGTTGAGGCCCGCCTCTGACCGTGGGTGTCGACATGCATGGTCAATTGGCATATATTGCCAATGATCTTGCAGGAGAGCCACATGGCCACCCGAAACGTCGTTCTGACGGAAACCCAATCCGACCTGGTCGACCGCCTGGTCGCTTCCGGGCGCTATCAGAATGCTTCGGAAGCCTTGCGGGCCGGGCTACGATTGCTCGAACGCGAAGAAACCGAGCTGGGCGCGTTGCGTGACCGGCTGACGACCGGGCTGGAACAGGCCAGGCGTGGCGATCTGGCCGAGGGGAGCGGCGAGGACGCCATCCGGCGCGCCTTTGCGTCTGCGCGCGCCCGATCCTGATGCTCAAGCCGTGGCGCCTGACCCGGCAGGCCGAAGCATCGCTTGTCGACATCGCGAACTGGACCGTCGAGACCTTCGGCCCTCGACAGGCGGCCGCTTATGAGGAGGACCTGATCGCCCGCTGCGTGGAGATCGCGGCCGGTACGGCCATGTCGCAGGACTGCCGCCGGATCATCGACCCGGAGCTGCCCGAGGATCTGCGCTTCGCACGCTGCGGCCAGCATTTCGTCATCTTCGTCGAGGACGCTGAACAGGTGATCATCGTCGATTTCCTGCACGCCCGCTCGGACCTGCCGCGGCGGCTCGCAGCCATCACGGAACCGAAGCCCGAAAGGGACCACTGAAGCCGGGCGGGTCCCGGACAACCGGGACCGCCATGCCCTCCACTCGCGAAACCATCCTCACCGCGCTGCACACGCGGCTTGTCGCGCTGCCCGCCACCGCCCTGCGCGGCGAGGTGCTGCCGGAACGTGTGCCGGCAGCCGGGCTGCTGATCCTGCGCGACGGCGAACCCGGCGAACCCGAGGTGACGCTATCGCCCTTGCGCTATCACTACCAGCACCGGGCTGAGATCGAGGCGATCGTGCAGGGCACCAACCGTGACGCCGCTTTTGACAACCTCAGCGCCAGCATCGGAACGGCGCTTGCCGCCGACCGCACGCTCGGCGGTCTCTGCGACTGGGTCGAGGCAGAAGCCCCGCAGCCCGTCGATCTGCCGGTGGACGGCGCGGCCAGCCTGAAGGCGGCCGTCATTCCGGTGGTGCTGCATTATTCCACGGCCGACCCGCTCGGCTGAACCCCTTCGACAAGGAGACCGACATGGCACGCGCCCAAGGGGCGCGGGCGCGGATGGCGCTCGCGTTCGAGACGACCTATGGCACGCCGCCGGCAAGCGGCTACACCCGTATGCCCTTCGCCAGCGCCACGCTCGGGGCGGAACAGCCGCTGCTGAACTCGGAGCTTCTGGGCTATGGCCGCGATCCTCTCGCGCCCATCAAGGACGCGGTAACCGCCGATGGCGATGTGGTGGTGCCGATCGATGCCGAGGCCTTCGGCTTCTGGCTGAAGGCGGCCTTCGGCGCGCCGACCACCACCGGCAGCTCGCCCGGTCCATATACCCATACGTTCCAGTCCGGCAGCTGGACGCTGCCCAGCATGGCGATCGAGACCGCCATGCCCGAGGTGCCGCGCTACGCCATGTATTCCGGCGTGGTGCTGGACCAGCTCAGCTGGCAGATGCAGCGCTCGGGCCTGCTGACCGCGACCGCGCTACTGGTGGCGCAGGGCGAGACGGTTGCCACGACCAGCAGCGCCGGCACACCGGCCGAACTGGACCTGATCCGTTTCGGGCATTTCAACGGCGCGATCAAACGCAACGGCACCGCCTTGGGCAACGTGATCTCGACCGAGATCACCTATGCCAACAATCTCGACCGGATCGAGACCATCCGCGCGGACGGCATGATCGACGGCGCCGATCCCTCGATCGCCGCGCTCACCGGTCGCACCGAGGTGCGCTTCGCCGACAGCACGCTCGTCAGCCAGGCGATCAGCGGCACGCCCTGCGAGCTGGAGTTCTCCTGGACGCTCATTTCCGGCGAGAGCCTCACCCTCACCGTCCACGCCGTCTATCTGCCGCGCCCGCGCATCGAGATCGGCGGGCCGCAGGGCATTCAGGCCAGCTTCGACTGGCAGGCCGCCCGCGACGCCACGCTCGGGCGGATGTGCACCGTCACTCTCGTCAACGACATCGAGGAATACTGACCATGATCCGTCTCGAGCTTTCCGGCGACCCAAAATGGCTCGATCTTGGGGCCGGCCTGCGTCTGCACGTCCTGCCCGTCACCACCGCGATCATGGTCGCCGCGCGCAACGACCCGGCCATCGAGGCGCTACCCGAAGGGGCCCGGCAGGAGGACATGGCGCTGGCAATGGCCAAGGCCGTCGCCCGCCGCGTGGTCACCGGCTGGGAGGGCGTCGGCGATGCCGACGGCAGGCCCGTTCCCATCACGCCGGAAGGCATCGACGCCCTTCTGGACATCTGGCCGGTGTTCGAAGCCTTCCAGGCCCACTGCCTCGCGCCGCATCTGATGCTGGAAGCGGAAAAAAACGCCTCCACGCTCTTGCCGACTGGCACTTTGGCGGGGGCGACGCCTACTGCAAAGCCTGCGAGCCCTGCGAGGGCCGCGAACAAGCGTGCCCGGACTGCCCGGCGCGGCTGAACCGGCCCCTGACGTTTGAGGGCTGGCAGGTCTGGGATCTGGCGCAGCGCCTGACCGGACAGCTTCGCCTCGCGAGCGGCATGGGCGGCGCCACGGTGCTTGGCTGGGACATGACGGCGGCGATCGCCATGGCGCGGGCGCTCGGGATGGATCCGCTGATCGCTGCCGAATGCCTGCCCGAGATCGAGGCCGTGATGGTCCGC
>JAPJRA010000551.1 GCA_030824835.1 Geminicoccaceae bacterium
GTTCGACGGCACGCTGGCCTTCGGCACGGTGACGAACACGCCGCTGCAGACGCCGCTCTGGGTGCCCCAGCTCTTCTGGGTCGTCGGCACCTGCTTCTTCGCCCTGACCGCACTGGTCATGACCGCGCATGGCGTCCTGCTGCTCGCCACCGGGCGCGGCGCCGCGGTCGAGACCCTCTACGGCCCGCTGACCGTCGAGGAGGAGCTGGATGAATATTTGCACGTAACCCCGCCTGACGGCGGCGCGCATAAGGACGCCTGACATGCTCGGTATCGAAGGCGCCGCCATCGGCTTCGTCCTGCTGCTCGTCCTGCTGTTTCTGGGCTTGCACATCGCGACGGCGCTCATTGCCGTGGCCGCGATAGGCGCCTGGTGGTTCTTCGGGACCACCATGTTCCAGCCGTTCGGCACGATGATGTGGGGGACCCTGAACAACTTCCTGCTGGTCGCCATCCCGCTCTTCGTCTTCATGGGCGAGATCCTGGTGCGGGGCGGGGTGACGGAGCGCATGTACAAGGCGCTGGCCGACTGGCTGAATCCGCTCCCCGGCGGGCTGCTGCACACCAACATCGCCGCCTCGACGATCTTCGCCGCGATCTCGGGCTCGTCGGTCGCCACGGCGGCCACCATCGGCACCGTGGCGTTCCCGACCTTCCGCCAGCAGAGCTACAAGGAAAGCTGGGTCGCCGGCACCGTCGCCAGCGGCGCGACGCTGGGTATCCTGATCCCACCCAGCATCAACCTCATCATCTATGGCGCGATCACCAACAACTCGATCGGCAAGCTGTTCACCGCCGGCATCCTGCCCGGGCTGCTGCTGGCGGCGCTCTTCATGCTGGTGATCATCCTCTGGTGCTCCATCGACCATTCGATCGCCGGCAAGCGCATGGGCCTGGCGCCGTGGTCCGTGCGCCGCAGCCGGCTGAAGGACCTGGTCCCGCCACTGTTCATCTTCTTCCTGGTGATGGGCAGCATCTATGCCGGGCTCGCCACCCCCACCGAGGCCGCCGCGGTGGGGGCGGTCGCCGCGCTGGTCCTGGTCGGGTTCCAGGGCGGGATCAATCTGCGCATGATGCGGGACGCGCTGCTCGCCACGGTGCAGACCACCGCCATGACGCTGCTGGTGCTGATCGCCGCCTTCTATCTGAACTTCGTGCTCGGCGTCCTCGGCGTTCCAGCGCAGGTCTCGCAGTTCGTCGCCGGGTTCGACGTGGCGCCGTGGATCATGATGCTGATCCTCGTGGTGCTCTATTTGATCCTCGGCTGCTTTCTCGATGCGCTGGCCATGATGATCGCGACGATCCCCATCGTCTGGCCGATCGTGCAGCACCTGGGCTATGACGGCATCTGGTTCGGCATCTTCCTCGTCCTCATGTGCGAGCTCGCCCTGATCACCCCGCCGGTCGGCATGAACCTCTACATCGTGCAGAGCGTCCGCGGCCGGGGCTCGATCGAGACGGTGATCGTGGGCGTGCTGCCCTTCCTCGGCTGCATCCTGCTGCTGGTCGCGCTGATCTGTGCCTTCCCGGGCATCGTCAGTTTGCTGCCCTCCCTGCTGGACGGTTGAGCCATGCGAATCCTCTGCCTCAACCCCAACATGACGGCCTTCGTCACGTCGACCGTGGCCACCGAGGTCCGTGCGGTCCTCGGCCCCGAGGTCGAGGTCGTGGAGGCCACCGCCGGCTTCGGGCCGCCGGTGATCCGCACCCATCTCGATCACGCGGTGGCCATGCACGCGGCCGTCGAGCTCGCCGCCCAGCAGGCGGCCGGCATCGATGCGGTTCTCGTCGCCGCCTCCTTCGACACGGCCACCGAGGCGATCCGCGAGGCGCTGGGCGTCCCCGTTCTCGGCATCAGCCAGGCGAGCATCGCCATGGCCCGTCTGCACGGCCGGCGCCTCGGCTATGTGAGCGCGGGCGCCGTCTCGACGCCGCTCTACCGCGACACACTGCGCCGCTACGATTTCGACCGTGATCGCGCCGGCTGGCAGGTCATCGAGGCGCCTTCCGCCTATGCGCCGGGCGACAGGTCTGCCGTAGAGCGCCAGATCGCCGGCGCCGTCACCGAGCTCGCCGAGGCCGGGGCCGACGTCGCGGTCCTGCTCGGCGCGGTCTTTGCGGGCATGGCCCGCCGCCTCGGCCCGGCGAGCCCAATTCCGCTGGTCGATGGCGCCCTTGCCGGTGGCCTGATGCTGCAGGCGCTCCTGCGCGCCGGGCAGCGGCCGCCTCCGTCGCGCGTGCCGGGCCCGCTGTCCGGCGTCGGTCTCGCGCTCACCGCGATCGCCGGCCGAGGGTCGCCGCACGGGACCTAGGTCGGCATGCGCGGGCCACACCGGCCCACGTCCACAGCGCTCCCGAGCTGCCACCCGAGAACGGCCCTCGATCCGGGATAAATCCACGGCGAGCAGAGGCGTCGGTGCCGTCCGCCCGAACGGTGCCTTCTTCTCTCAGCCCACCGGCATCGGGCAGGGCGGGCTCGGCACAAGAGCGACGGCGGCGGGTGCCGGACCGTGGCCAGGGGTCAAAGGTGATCCATGGGTTCCAGGATCATGGCGCGATCATTCAGCGGGTAGCAGGACTGGTCCAGCACTGCCGCCTGCACCAGGTCGGCCCGGATCCAAGGGGCGGTGCGGCCGGCGGCTAGGCTGGCGATCCAGTAGCGATCGCGGGCCAGCTCGCGGGCATGCTCCTCGGACTCGGCCCGGACCAGGACAGGCCCCTTGAACGCGCTGGACTGCCACTCGGGGGCATCGGTGACGGCCGGAAACAGCTGGTAGATCTGCATGAGGGACCTCCGCTTATCATGGGCGCAAACACCTTTTCGACGCGGCTACTCTATGGATGGCCTGCAGAAATGCAACTATGTTTATCAAACCAATAGAGTTGTAATGATGCCACCGGCTGGTGTCCCGCTCCAGCCGGTCGCTGGCGGGGTGGGCTCGTTTCCGCGCGGGAGGAAATAACTCCGCCGGACCAACGTCTAAACCATAAGACGCATATGTGCTGCGTTGGTGAACCGAACGTTCAAAGGGAGCGGCCATGAACCGTCCTACCCTGCGAGGCGCCGCGAACCCGGCGTCTTCTGCTTCCACCAGGACAACCGGCCTCAAGGACCGTCAGGTCGGCCAGCAGATCCGTCGGCACCGCCTGCTGCGCCGGCTCACCCAGGCCGGAGTGGCAGCCCAGGTCGGCGTCAGCTGCCGGCAGCTGCACAAATATGAGGACGGCTCCAGTGGCATCAGCATCGACCGGCTGTGCTCGCTGGCCGCGGTGCTGAACGTGCCGGTGACGCGATTCTTCACCGGCGACGACCGGCGTGAGCCCCCATCCGAGCCGGCGGGCGGACCGCCGTCACGGCAGGAGCAGCTGCTGCGCCACGTCGAAGTCATGCCTCCCGCGTTTCAACAGGCGGTGCTGCGTCTGGCCAAGGCGCTGGCGGCCGAGGCGCCGGCATCTCCCGAGCGCCGGCCACGGGGCGCTGCGCCGTCGGCTGCAACGGACCAGGTTCCGACCGGGCCCGGCTTCGAGCCGTCGGCGGAGGGCCGCCACCGGTCGCCCGTCGGGGCGGCTGCCAGCAG
>JAPJRA010000552.1 GCA_030824835.1 Geminicoccaceae bacterium
AGGTCAAGGGCATCAACCGCGTCGTCTACGACTTCACCAGCAAGCCGCCGGGCACCATCGAGTGGGAGTGACTGGCTTCTAGTAACGTTGCTACAATTGCTTGCATCGCCGACACGGATGTGCGACGAAGGCCAGCATGGGCATCACCACGATCTCCAGCCGCGAGTTCAACCAGGACGCCGGCGGCGCCAAGAAGGCGGCCGAGAGCGGTCCGGTCATCATCACCGATCGCGGGCGCCCGGCGCATGTGCTGCTGAGCTTCGCGGACTACCGCAAGCTGGTCGGCAACGGCCCGAGCCTGCTCGACGCGCTGGCGATGCCCGGGGGCGAGGACATCGACTTCGACCCGCCGCGTCTCGCCGGGCCGGTGGCACGGGCCGCCGACCTCGACTGATGTATCTGCTCGACACCAATGTCGTCTCGGAGCTTCGCCGCGCCGCCCGTGCCGACGCGACCGTGCGCGCCTGGGCCGAGCGCACCGAGGCCGGCCTGTTCTGGCTCTCGACGATCTCGCTCTTGGAGCTCGACATCGGGGTGTTGCGCATCGAGCGCCGCGACGCCGCCCAGGGCGCCCTGCTCCGGCACTGGCTGGAGGAGCAGGTCGTCGCACGGTTCGCGGAGCGCATGCTGGCCGTGGACGCGGCGGTCGCGCGCCGCTGCGCCCGCCTCCACGTCCCCGATCCCCGCCCCGACCGCGACGCCCTGATCGCGGCCACCGCCCTCGTGCACGGGCTGACCGTCGTCACGCGTAACGAGGTCGATTTCGCGGGCACGGGCGTCCAGCTCCTCAACCCCTGGAACGCGCCGGTACCATGAGGAAGGCGCCCCGCCTTCGTCGGCAGGATCGTGACCCACATCGTCACGAGGTCAAGGGCATCGACCGCGTGGTGTACGACTTCACGAGCAAGCCGCCAGGGACGATTGAGTGGGAGTGAGCTAGGAAGTCAGAACACCGGGACAAGGTCCGCGGCGATCCGCGCGCGGAACTCGGGCCGGAGCTGCCCCGCAAACGTCAGCCCCACCTCCCGACCGAGCAGGCGGCGCAGATCGTCCTGCAGCCCGACCACCCGAAAGCCGAGCTTGGTGTCCTGGTCCAGCTCGACGAGCAGATCGATGTCGCTATCGGGCCGCGCCTCGCCGCGCGCCACCGACCCGAACAGCGCCAGCCCGCGCACGCCCTGTGCCCGCAGCTCGCCCGACTGTCCCCGCAACAGCCCGACGACCCGCTCCCGCTCGCCGTCCATCCGCCCCACCGCCTCGGCCATCAACCCGCCTAGTCTACCGCACTCGCTTCCGCCGCCGCAACGACCGCCGAAATCGACCCCTTCGAGCCCCATTCCTCGGGGGCGGCACCCGTTCCGCTGGAATCCCGGGGCGCGACGGTGTATGATTTCCTGTCGTAATGTGTAGGCGGCCGGGCATGCGCACCAACATCGATCTCGACGACGATCTGCTGGAGGAAGCCCGCCGCCTGTCCGGCCTGCGCACCAAGAAGGCCGTCGTCGACAAGGCGCTGGAGACCTTCATCCGCTGCGCCCGCGAGCGCGAGGCGCTGGCCATGTTCGGCAAGCTGGACTGGGTCGGCGATCTCGACGCCGGCCGCGAGGGCCGCGTCCACGACAGCGACCGTGTACCCGAGCCCGCGACGTCGTGATCGTCGTCGACAGCACGGTCTGGATCGACTTCTTCCGTGGGCGTGCCACCCGCGAGACCACGACACTGCGCTCGCTCATGGGGCTGGGGGTGATCCTGGTCGGCGACCTCGTCCTGGCCGAGGTGCTGCAGGGCTTCCCCGACGAGCGTCAGGCCGAGGCCGGCCGGCAGACGCTGGAGCGCTTCGCCGTCGAGCCGATGGTGGGCCGCGATGTCGCGATCGCCGCCGCGGGCAACTACCGCCGCCTGCGCAGCCAGGGCATCACCATCCGCCGCACCATCGACCTCCTGATCGGCACCTTCTGCATCGAGCGCGGCCACGCCCTGCTCCACCACGACCGCGACTTCGACCCGATGGCCGCGCGCCTGGGGCTGCAGACCGTATGACGGACGCGCTGACCGCCGACTTCTACCCTTTCGAGCCGGCCTTCCTGGGCAGTGTCGCCACCCGCATCGTCAACGAGGTCAAGGGCATCAACCGGGTCGTCCGCGACTTCACCAGCAAGCCGCCGGAGACGATCGAGTGGGAGTAGTCGACTAGCGCCGCCTCAGAACAGCCGCACGAGATCGGGTACAATCCGCTGCCTGAATTTCGGCAGGGGATGGCTCGTGAAGCTCAGCCCGACGTTACGGCTGAGCAACGCAAATCACGGCGCCCCCCTTGGCCACTGCAACGAAGCGTCGGACCAAGCTATGGGAGGACCTACGAGAGGGGGCATGGAACAAATGGGTCGACCGTGTCTACCAAGAAGACCCTTTCAATTTCTCGGCCAGCTCCTTCAACTAATGACCGAGCCATCGCCGGCAGCTCCTCGCGTGCGCGCCACACGTCGTCGAGTGCTATCGAATTCGAACTCTCCGGCGCATCGATGCGCATCACGCGATCCTTGCCCACTAAGAGGTAGGCTTGGCCGAGCACATTGAGCGACTGCGCCCGCATGGCGGCACGGATCACTTTCCGCCACTGAAACTCGCCTCCGCGTGATTTCCCCGGATCTACCTTGAAGCTCGTTTCTCCGCAGCCGAGGCTCAGAATCTGCACCTGCGCACGATCGACGTCATAGCAGGCCAGCGCGTCGACCAAACCATTCATGACAGGATTGTTCGCCCATAGCCCGCCATCCACCATTACGTAGCCATTATTCGGCAAGGCCTCGAAATAGGTCGGAGCGGCCGCGGTCGATAGCGCCACCCTGACCATTCGCTCGACACGGTCCTTTTGGTAGTGTGGGTGGTGCGGCGTCTTGAAGATCCACGGTTCGCCGTGGCGCCCTTCAAAGGCCGGAATACATAAGCGCGTGCTCGCCTGTCCAAGGACGGCGTCCCCGAAAATCTGCAACAGTTCATTCTCGAGTGGCCCACGTTCATAGACGTAGCGGTGCTTCTGCCGCAGCCAGCGCATGTAGCGACCGATGAAGGACGGCGGCGGGAAAATGGCGGCGCCTCGCTGCAGGTAGAAGTCCCGGATCGCCTTCGCGGTCAGCCCGTGCGCAAGACCAAGTGCGATGATGCCGCCCGTCGACGTGCCCGCGATCATGTCGAAGTGGCGGACGACCGACTGGCCGCCGAGGAAGCGCTGCTCCAGCTCGGCCAGCACCGAGGCCGGCAGGATGCCGCAGATGCCGCCACCGTCGATCGACAGGATGCGAAACGGTCTATCCTTTGGCCAGGACTGTTGCGGCCGGCGTGTCTGGATGGTTCCGTCGGAGCGGCGGGGTGGAACGTAGTTCATGGGTTAGCGCCCTGAGAAGGTGTGGGCAGCGCATGTCGGCCGCCACCCGTCCATTCTCCCGTGGCCCGCCAGCCCTCGTAACAGGTGAGCCAGTCGATGCTCCAAGGAATGGTCGTATCGGCAAGAAGATGAAACGGCGTCCATTCACCGGTGTCGTGGTCGAACAGGCACAGAGCAGGACGGTCCGGATC
>JAPJRA010000553.1 GCA_030824835.1 Geminicoccaceae bacterium
AGGGTTCCTTCCTTCCCATCGTCATGGCCCACACACGAAATTCCTGACAGGCCCCAACGATAGCGCCGGCGAGGGCCACGGCCAACACATCGCTGGCCCGGACGGCCCCCTCGACCAGGACCCGCGCACCGGCTGCGGACAGACGCCGGCCGCGGCCGGCCACGAAAAGCTCCTCAGAACTGAACGGCACGTCAAGCTGACGTGAGTGATCAGCGTGGCCAGAGGCCGGTGCGCTTCCGGCGGCGGGAAAGGCTGCAGCCGCGCCGTTCACGAGACAGCACCCGGAGCACGACCCAACCGGGTCGATTCAGGGCAGACAACGAGCGCAGGATGCAGTGAAGCCCGGGAGCCCCAGGCCGCAGCCGACCGCCACCAAGTGCCGTCCTCGCCGGTGATACCGGTGACCCGTGCCACCTCACTCATAGGCGATCCCCCAACAGAACCCTACCCACCATCCGCGCTGGGCCGCAGGATACCGCGCCGCAACGCCATCTCGCCCCGGCAGCAAACCCTTGACGAGTACAGATGGAACAGACACCCGACTTCCGGTTGCCGCAGTCTCGCTTCAGCGCGACCCAGTCCGACCAAACATACGCACCAGGACGAACTACACACAACCGTTAGCTCAATCGTTCGCCTCTAGCTAGCGATAAGTTTGCAGCGCAGCATAAAACGCGTCAAGCGTGTCCAGCCAACGAAAGCGCCGAAAGCCCGGGCGAATCCTTTCCATCCGCGGCGGCAGAGCCCGCGACGATACGCCACTCGGAGTTGCATAACAGGATTGCGCATATGCATGGCCGGGTCGGCCCGATCGTGCGCATTGGTCGGCGCGACGCGGGCTGCTACAGGGGTGAGGTGCGCGCTGGATGGTACCATCGGGGCATGGTCGGGTGGTGGCCGCGGGATGCGGCATGGGCGTGCTGGGGCAGCACGGGAGCGGGCATGGAGCGAGTGGGGCGGGTGCTGGGCACGGCGGCGCTGTGGCTGACGGTGGCGCTGCTGGTGTGGGCGCCGATCCCGCTGGGCAGCAACCGGCCGTGGGCGTGGGCGCTGCTGGCGGTGTGGGTGGCGGTGCTGCTGGCGGTGCAGGCGGCGGGGCAGTTGCTGGCGCCGGAGGCCCGGCAGCGGGGCATGCCGTGGGTGGTGCTAGCGGCGGTGCTGACGAGCGTGCCGGTCTGGGGCTGGGCGCTGCTGCAGACGCTGCCGGCCACGACCCTGGGCTGGCTCGACCCGAACCCATTCTGGGCGCCGGTCCTGGCGCAGGGCGGGCTCGAGGGCGTGGTGCCGCTGGTGGGGCTGGATGCGGCCGCCGGACAGGACGCGCTGATGCGGCTGCTGACCTATGCCGGCATGTTCTGGGTGGTGCTCGGGCTGGCGCGGGACGGCGCCCGGGCGCGGCTGCTGCTGCGGGTGGTGCTGATCGCGACCGTGGCCTGCGCCGTCTATGGGCTGGTGGTGCAGCTCGGCGGCTGGCAGGTGATCGGGTGGCTGGATAAGGTCGACTATGTCGACGACGCCACCGGGACCTTCATCAACCGCAACAGCTTCGCCACCTATGTCAATATCGGGCTGATAGTGTGCCTGGCGCTGCTGGCCGAGCCGTTCCTCGAGGCGCGCGGGTTGGGCGACGTGAAGCGGATCGCGGCGCAGGCGGTCGAGCATCTGCTGGACCAGAAGAGCCTGCTGCTGCTGGGCCTATGCGTGCTGGCGATGGCGTCGCTGCAGAGCCATTCGCGCGGCGGGCTGCTCAGCGCCGGCCTCGCCGTGATCTTCGTGGTGCTGCTGCTGTTCCTGGTGACAAGGCCGCGGCCGCTGATCGTGGCCTGCGTCGTGGCCGCGACCATAGCCGTTGGTGCCGGGCTGCTGAGCACCAGTGGCGAGATCACGCTGGAGCGGCTGGGGCAGGTCGACGAGAACTATGACACCGAAGTAGCAGGGCGCCTGACGTACTATCAGATCTCCATGGACATGGTGGCCCAGCGACCGTGGCAGGGCTACGGCTACGGCAGCTTCGAGGCGGCCTTCGCGCAGCATCGCGACGAGCGCTTCACCGGCGTCATCGACAAGGCGCACAACACCTATATCGAGCATCTGGTCGAGCTGGGCATACCGGCGACGGCAGCACTCTATCTGGGGCCGGTGCTGCTGTTCGGCTATTGCGTGCGTGGCCTGTTCGCCCGGCAGCGCAACCAGGTGTTCGGGCTGGCGGCGGCAGGTGCCAGCGTGCTCGTGGCGCTGCACTCGCTGGTCGATTTCAGCCTGCAGATCCCGGCGGTGGCGATGACCTTCGCCGCCGTGCTGGCGATCGGGGTGGCGCAGTCGGCACCATCGCCGAAGCGGCCGGCGCAACCGGGGGCGAGCCTGCGGGACTAGAGCGTCTTCGGTGTGACCGAACACGCTCCAGCGTCATCCACGCCTATCGGCCCTCGGCCTGCTTGAGGCGACAAGCCTATCGGCCCCTGGCCTGCTCGAAGCGAACGCCTTCTCTCAGCTCGAGCAGGCTCCAGGCCTATTCGGCGGCCGCCAGCGGCTCCAGGCGGGCGGCGCAGTACTTGAACTCGGGGATCTTGCCGTAGGGGTCGAGCTGCGGGTTGGTCAGCACGTTGGCAGCAGCCTCCGCGAAGCAGAACGGGATGAACAGCACGCCCTCGGGCACGGCGTTGTCCTGGCGCGCCATCAGCTCGATCGCACCGCGGCGGGTGGCCACGCGGACCTGATCGCCGGGCACGAGCCCCTGCCGGCGCAGGTCGAGCGAGTTGACGGCGACGAACGCCTCGGGCTCCAGCGCATCCAGGTTGGAGGCGCGCCGGGTCATCGCCCCGGTGTGCCAGTGCTCCAGCGTGCGGCCGGTGGTGAGCACCCAGGGGAAGGTGGCGTCGGGCTGCTCGGCCGGGGGGACGATGGCGGCCGGGACCAGCGTCGCCCGGCCGTCCGCGGTCGGGAATACGCCATCCTCGAAGACGATGGCGTGGCCCGGCTCGTCCGGCGCCGAGCACGGGTAGGTGACCGCGGATTCCGCCTCCAGCCGGTCCCAGCTTATATTGTCGAGCGACGGCATGGCGTGCTTCATCTCGGCGAACACCTCGGCCGGGCCGGCGTAATTCCAGCCCAGACCCAGGCGCCTGGCGAGTTCCTGGGTGATCCACCAGTCGAGGCGGGCGGAGCACGGCGGCTGCAGCGCCTGCCGGCCCATCTGGACCTGGCGGTTGGTGTTGGTGACGGTGCCGGCCTTCTCGGGCCAGGCCGAGGCCGGCAGCACGACATCGGCATACATCGCGGTCTCGGTGAGGAAGATGTCCTGCACCACCAGATGCTCGAGCTCCGCCAGCGCCTCGCGGGCGTGGGTGGCGTCGGGGTCGGACATGGCCGGGTTCTCGCCCATGACGTACATGGCCTTGATCCGGCCGGCGTGGATCGCGTCGATGATCTCGACCACTGTCAGACCGGGCCGGGGGTCCAGCTCCTGCGCCCACAGCGCTTCCAGCATGCTGCGGTAGCGGTCGTCGCCGACCGAATGGTAGTCGGGGAAGACCATCGGGATCAGGCCGGCATCCGA
>JAPJRA010000554.1 GCA_030824835.1 Geminicoccaceae bacterium
GCCCTGTTCCTGGTCATGGCGCCCAAGCTGCCGGACACGGACGAGCTGTACCGCGAGAGCCGGCAGGCCAAGGTCACCGTCCTCGCCGCCGACCGCAGCATCATCGCCGTGCGCGGCAGCAGTGGTGCGCGCTTCGTGCAGCTGGACGAGATCTCGCCGCTGCTGGTCGACGCGGTGATCGCCACCGAGGACAGCCGGTTCCGCCACCATTTCGGCATCGACCCGATCGGGCTCGCCCGGGCCGCGGTCGACAATATGCGGGCCGGCGAGGTCGTCGCCGGCGGCAGCACGATCACCCAGCAGCTGGCGAAGAACCTCTATCTGACGCCGGAGCGCTCGCTGGCCCGCAAGCTGCAGGAGCTGACCTTCGCGATCTGGCTGGAGACCCAGCTCGACAAGAACCAGATCCTCACCCTCTATCTGAACCGCGTCTATCTCGGCGCCGGCGCCTACGGCGTCGAGGCCGCGTCGCGGCGCTATTTCGGCAAGGCTGCCAAGGACCTGACGCTGCCCGAGGCGGCGATGCTGGCGGGCCTGCTCAAGGCGCCGTCGTCGCTGGCGCCCACGAACGATCTCGACCGCGCCCGCCTGCGGGCGGCCGTGGTTCTGGGCCGGATGCAGGATGAGGGCATGATCACGGCGGAGCAGGCGACGGCCGCCCGTCTCAAGCCGGCCCGGCTGGCGCCGGAGACCGACGAGATCGGTGGCTATTTCGTCGACTGGGTGCTGGACGGGCTGACCGATCATCTGGGCAAGCCCGAGCAGGATCTCGTCGTGCAGACCACGCTCGACCGGAAGCTCCAGGTGGCGGCCGAGACGGCGGTGACGAAGACGCTGGCCAACAAATCCTCCAAGCGAGGGCCGGTGGGGCAGGCGGCGGTGGTGGTGCTGGATACCACCGGTGCCGTGCGCGCGATGGTGGGTGGCCGGAGCCATCGGACCAGCCCGTTCAACCGCGCCGTCAACGCGCACCGCCAGCCCGGCTCGGCCTTCAAGCCCTTCGTCTACCTAACCGCGGTCGAGGCCGGCTGGAAGGCCGGCAACACGATCGACGATCGTCCCTTGCGGATCGGCGGCTGGCGGCCGGCCAACTTCGACGGCAAGTTTCGCGGCCCGATCACCCTGGACGAGGCGTTCGCGCACTCGGTCAACACCTCGGCCATCCGGCTGGCGCAGACCGTGGGGCCCGACAAGGTGGCGGCCAAGGCGCATCTGCTGGGCGTCGCGTCCGACCTCCAGCCGGTCCCTTCTATCGCCCTGGGGACGTCGGAGGTGACCCTGCTCGAGCTGACCGGTGCCTATCTGCCGTTCGCCAGCGGCGGCATCCGGCGCCCGCTATTCGGGGTGGTCGACGTCACCGACGCTGGCGGCAAGGTCTATTATCGCTATGCGCCGACCGAGGTCCGGGTGATCGCACCGGCTGCGGCGGCGGCCATGGACGGCCTGCTGGTGTCGGTGGTGGCGACCGGCACCGGCCGCGCCGCCGACCTCGGCGACCGGCCAGCCGCCGGCAAGACCGGCACGACGCAGGACGGCCGCGACGCCTGGTTCGTCGGCTACAGCGGCAGCTACATCGCCGGCGTCTGGCTCGGCAACGACGACAACCGGCCGATGAAGGGTGTCCTGGGCAGCAACCTGCCGGCGCAGATCTGGCGGCAGGCGATGCTGGCGACGCCCAAGCCCGCGGGCCCGCCACCAGTACCGATCGCCAAGCCCAAGGACCAGAACGGGCTGGAGTGGCTCATCAATCTCGTCACGGGGGCGGTAGGCGGCGCCACGAACTGATGTCGTGCCAACGTCTCGCCGCCCGCCGAGCGCATCGGCCGCAGGTGAAATAGCGGTGCCCCTCTCTAAGATCGAGAAGTGCGGGAGCGATCACCGCGGCATCGGGGAGTACGGCAATGGCGCGCAAGACCGAGCGGCCGGGTGGGGCCGGCGGCATGGAGTCCGGGCAGGAGAGTGCGACGGACGCTCCGTCATCGCCCGAGGCCGTGATGGGTGCCTGGCTCGCCTGGTTGAAGGATCAGGTCGGCGGGGCCGCGGGGCAGGGGCCGGCGGGCGGCATGGCGTCGGCGTGGATGCAGCGGTCCGGCGTGGCGGCCGGCGGTCCTCCGGGCGCCGGTATGGATCGGCCATGGCAGCTGCTGGATCAGGACCCGATGCTGGCCACGGTCGACCGTATGTGGAATGCCAACCCGCTGAAGGAAGTGATCCCCGTCGACTGGGGCGAGATCGTGCGGGCGCTGCGGATGGTCTGGATGCGCCGCATGGCCGATCCCGCGCGGGCGCTGCCGGCGCTCATGGAACTCAACGCGCAGATGGCCAAGTCGGCGGTGGAGGCGTGGAACGATGCGGCCGCGCGCTGGTGGGGGCTGCCCAAGGATAAGCCGGAGCCAATCGCTGCCGCCCAGGATAAGCGGTTCGATGCCCCGGAATGGCAGAGCAACCCCGTCTATCGCACGCTCAGGGACCTGTACCTGCTGGCTTCCGACTTCCTGCTGGGCGAAAGCCAGGCCGAGGACCTCGAGCCCGCCGAGCGCGAGCGGCTGCGCTTCCATCTCGAGCAGTTCGTCAACGCCACCAGCCCGACGCTGCTGCTCTTCGGCAACCCGGCGGCGCTGCGGCGGGCGATGGAAACCGGCGGCGCCAGCGTCGCCGAGGGCGCGCGCAATCTCATGCGCGACGTCGAGGCGGGGCGGCTCACCATGGTCGACCCGGACGCGTTCGAGCCGGGCCGCAATCTCGCCGTCACGCCCGGCAAGGTGGTCTTGCGCAATCGGCTGATCGAGCTGATCCAGTACACGCCGACAACGCCCCAGGTCTACCAGGTGCCCCTGCTGTTCCTGCCGCCCTGGATCAACAAGTTCTATATCCTCGACATGCAGCCCAAGAACAGCTTCGTGCGCTACATGGTGGAGCAGGGCTTCACCGTGTTCGTGGTCAGCTGGAAGAATCCCGACGCCTCGATGGAGGACATCTCCTTCGAGGACTACATGTGCGACGGCCCGCTCGCCGCCGCCGCGGCGATCCGGGAGATCACCGGCAGCCCGACGGTGAACCCCGTCGGCTACTGCATCGGCGGCACGCTTCTGGCCATGACGCTGGCCTGGCTAGCGGCCAAGGGTAAGGAGCAGCCGTTCGGGACCGGCACCTTCATGGTCTCGCTGCAGGACTTCGCGCATGTCGGCGAGACCTCGCTGTTCATGGGCGAGACGTCGATCGACTTCATCGAGCGGCAGATGATGGAGCGCGGCTACCTCGACAGCCGCGAGATGTCGGCGATGTTTAACCTGCTGCGCTCGAACGACCTGATCTGGGCCAACGTCGTCAACAACTACCTGATGGGCAACCCACCGCCGGCGTTCGACCTACTCTACTGGAACAGCGACGGCACCCGCATGGCGCGCACCGCCCACAGCTGGTACCTGCGCAACACCTACGTCGAGAACAACCTGATCAAGCCCGGCAAGATCACGGTCATGGGCGAGCCCATCGACCTCGGCCGGATCGAGCAGGACATCTACGCCGTGGGTGCCGAGAAGGACC
>JAPJRA010000555.1 GCA_030824835.1 Geminicoccaceae bacterium
ACGCTCGCATGCTCGACGGCCGAGACAAGACAATCGCCGCCGCTTCCGCCCAGCGCCAGATGATTGGCCTCGGTCCCGCCGCTAGTGAAGATCACCCGATCAGGCGCGACGTCCAACCGTTCCGCCAGCCGGCGCCGCGCCTGCTCGACAAGGGCGCGCGAACGGCGTCCATGGGTGTGCAAGGAAGAAGGATTGCCGGGCTGCGCCATGGACTCGGCCATGGCCGCAACAACCTCCGGGCGCACCGGCGCCGTTGCAGCATGGTCGAGATAGACGAGATCTCCGCCCATTGGCCGTCGCCAGCCGGCAGCCTCCACCTCAGACGCAACTGGCAATCATGCGCATCGACTGGTTGGAGCCCGCTCGTTCTGGGCATTGTCCAACCGAGCTTCGAGCTCACGCACACGATCGGCGAGACGCTCGAGACTCCGTGTCACGGGATCCAGTCCCACGCCCCCCGGCGTCGTGGCATAAGGCGAAAAACAGAATGCCTCGTCAGATACAGGCTGGGGACCCACTGCCCGAGCGGCGGTGCCGACCATGGTCACACCAGCCGGCACGGCCTTCACGACCACGGCGTTGGAGCCGATCCTAGCGCCATCGCCGACCGTGAACGGCCCCAGCACGGCAGCACCGGCACCAACGATCACGCCGTTGCCCAACGTCGGATGGCGCTTGCCGGGATCGAGGCTCACCCCACCCAGCGTCACCCCCTGATAGAGCGTCACGTCATCACCAATCTCGGCCGTCTCGCCGATCACGACCCCCATGCCGTGATCGACGAAGAAGCGCCGGCCGATCGTGGCTCCAGGATGGATCTCGATCCCGGTCATGAATCGGCCAACCTGGGAGATGAAGCGCGCGACCAGCTTCCAGTCGCGGCCCCAGAGAGCATGGGCGACGCGATGGAACATCAGCGCATGGACACCGGGGTAGCAAAGCACCACCTCGAGCCTGGACCTGGCGGCCGGATCACGCTGGAAGACGGCCTCGACATCCTCGCGGAGACTCTTGAACATCGGCCCTAGCCTGTTATATGGCACTGTCGCTCTCGTGCCGGCTCACCTACCAACCCACGCGCGATCTCGGTCGGGCGCGGGTGGGTATGCGTGGCCGCAGGTTCGCGGCGGAGCGAACGTCCTGTCCAATATAATAGGGGTGCGGGTCGGGTCAACGTCCAGACCAGGCGACGACGGTTTCGTGCTGAAACCATCCTCGGCGACCATCGGAGACGACCGACCCTGCGCTGGAGAAAAAGATGCCTGAGGTGATCTTCAACGGCTCGGATGGTCGGCTGGAAGGTCGTTATGTTCATGGCGAGGGACCGACGCCGCCGTTGGCCATGGTCCTCCATCCGCACCCGCTGCATGGCGGGACCATGAACAACCGAATCACGTACAGCCTGTTTCACATGTTCCAGCGCCGTGGGTTCTCGGTGCTGCGCTTCAACTTCCGCGGTGTCGGCCGCTCGCAGGGCGTCTTCGATCACGGCCAGGGCGAGTTGCGCGATACCGCGGCCGCGCTGGACTGGATGCAGAGCCACAATCCCAACAGCACCGGCTGCTGGGTTGCCGGCTTCTCCTTCGGTGCCTGGATCGCCATGCAGCTGCTGATGCGGCGGCCTGAGATCGTGGGCTTCATGTGTGCCAGCCTGCCGGCCAACATGTACGACTTCACGTTCCTTGCCCCCTGCCCCGCCTCCGGTCTGATCGTACATGGCGACAAGGATACGGTGAGCCCGCCAGAGTCGGTGGTGAAGCTGGTCAACAAGTTGTCGCAGCAGCGCGGCATCACGATCGACTACAGCTGCCTCGAGAACGCTGACCATTATTTCACGGATCATCACGAAGAGCTGGAGGAGATCTGCGAGGCCTATCTCGACAAGCGGCTCAAGCCGGCCGATCGGCCGATGGCCCTGGTCCGCTGACGGCGTCGCGATGAGTGAGTTTCATTCGGAACTGTTGCGTACGCTAGAGTCGCGCGGCTTCATCCATCAATGCACCGATCCCGCAGCCCTCGATGCGTTGGCCGCCGAGCACACGATAACGGCCTATGTCGGCTACGACTGTACCGCGGACAGCCTCCACATCGGCCATTTGGTCAGCATCATGATGCTTCGGCACCTGCAGCGGGCCGGGCATCGACCGATCGCGCTGGTGGGGGGCGGCACCACGAAGGTCGGCGACCCGTCCGGCAAGGACGAGAGTCGCCAATTGCTCGACGATGCCGGGATCGAGGCCAACAAGCGCGGTATCGAGCGGTCGCTGGCCAAGTTCCTCGATTTCGGCACTGGTGGGGCCATCCTCGCCGATAATGCCGAGTGGCTCGATCGACTGGGCTACATCCCATTCCTGCGCGACTTCGGCACGCATTTCACCATCAATCGCATGCTCACCTTCGACTCGGTGCGCCTGCGGCTTGAGCGCGAACAGCCACTCACGCTGCTCGAGTTCAACTACATGGTGATGCAGGCCTACGATTTCCTGGAGCTGTCGCGTCGCTATGGCCTGCGCCTGCAGATGGGCGGCTCGGATCAGTGGGGTAACATCGTTAACGGGGTCGAGCTTGGTCGCCGCATCGACGGCACCCAGCTGTTCGGTCTGACGACGCCGCTGATCACGACCGCATCCGGCCAGAAAATGGGCAAGACGGCGGCGGGTGCCGTGTGGCTCGACGCCGACAAGCGCTCGGCCTTCGAGTACTGGCAATTCTGGCGCAACACCGAGGATGCGGACGTCGCCCGCTTCCTACGGCTTTTCACCGAGTTGCCGCTGGACGAGGTCGACCGGCTATCCCGGCTTGAAGGTGCCGAGCTGAACGACGCCAAGAAGATCCTGGCGTTCGAGGCAACATCACTGTGCCATGGTGTGGAAGCGGCCAAGCAGGCGGCTACAGCTGCACGGGCGGTGTTCGAGGGGGCCGCCGACGGGGCCACCGGGCTGCCCGTCATCGCATGCGAGCTTAGCAAGCTCCAAGCCGGCATGCCGGTGATCGAGCTCTTGGTGGTGGCTGGACTCGCCGGTACTAATGGGGAGGCCCGCCGTCTGGTGCGCGGAGGTGGCGCTCGCCTCAACGATGAGCGGATCGAGGATGAAACCGCCACTGTGGGAGTAGCTTCCTTACGCGACGGCCACATCAAGCTCTCAGCCGGGCGCAAGCGCCATGTCCTGGTGCATCCAGCCTGAGAAGCGACCCTAGCGCTCGTCGATACGACTACTCGACCCGCTCGTGTCGGCCGTCAGCGCACCGAACAGGTCGCGGATCATTCCTGGGACCAGGGCCGACAGTGGGTTGACGCTCACCTGAGGCTGCGTGATCGGGCCGCTGACGCTAAAGGTGGCCGCCAACGCCGCATCCGATCCTCGGCCCGACATGATCTGGCCGATGATCGGGATACGGCCCAGGATCCGGTTGATGGTGTAGGCCGGGGCCACCGTGCCGTTGATGGCGAGGGTCTGGGTACTGAGATCGATGACCCCGTCGGCGCGGGCCCCGATGTCGCTGCCGACAAGCCGCGCGCCCTCGAGCGTGATACGCTGCCCC